>NZ_JBEXWB010000329.1:0-7105 GCF_040629645.1 Streptomyces sp. NPDC005899
TTGAACGCCTTCGACATCACCTTCGACGGCCGACTCTCCGCAGCCCGCCAGTAACCCTCAACAACCCGAGTTACACCGCTCGTTTGACAGACCCGCGGCCGTTCCTGTCGGTCAGACGGGCGTTGTGGCCGGTGGCGGGACCACCGGCAGGTGATCGACCGGATTCTGCACCGGGTTCGGACCGGGGTGCAGTGGCGTGACCTGCCGGATCGTTTCGGGCCGTAAAAGATGGTCTATGAACGGCACCGATTGTGGTCGGCCGACGGGGCGTGGGAACGGCTGCTCTAGCAGGTCCAGGCCGCGGCCGACGTCGCGGGCGAGCTGGCCGCGGCGTACGAGACCACCCGTTTCCTCTTCCCACCGATCAGCGGATGCGCCGCTCGACCGCTGCTAGCGTTCCGGCCGTGACTTCTGCACGCATATCCGGTCCCCTCGTGCCCGAACTGATCCGCACACTCCCCACGCCCGAGCTCGGGTTGCACCTGCTCGCCTCGCTCGCCGAGAACGCGAACATCAACTCCAACAACGTCCTCCGCGGCTTCCAGAGCTCCTTCGGAGGCGGGTACGGCGGCAACCCCGCGGAACCCGATCTCGACCGGCTCCTGCAACGAATCGCCGACGCGTGGGCGTGGCTCGTTTCGAAGGGTCTGATCGGACCGAATCCGACCCAGGATCAGAACTGGAGCAGGGTCACCACCGAAGGCCGCGCCCTGGCCCAGGACCCGGCCGCGCTCCTGGAGCTGCACGGTGCCGAGCGTTTGGCCGGCCCCTTGGACCAGGCGCTCACCAAAGCCCGCACCTACTTCAACCTCGGGGACTATGAGACCGCTTGCTTCGCCGCCATGAAGGCCGTCGAGGTAGCTGTACGCGACGCCTCCGGCCTGGCCAACGGGTTCACAGGCACCGCGCTGATGCAGCAAGCCTTCCAACCCGAGAAAGGCCCGCTGACCGACACCGAGAGCGAGCGCGGTGAGCAGGTCGGCATGATGAGCTTCTTCGCTGGCGCCTTCGGGGCCTTCCGCAACCCGGTGGGTCACCGCACGGTGCACTTCGACGACCCGATGGAAGCAGCCGAGATCATCCAGACCGCCGACCTCATGCTTCGCATCGTGCGCCGTGCCCAGAAGCGCAACGGCGCCGCCGACGCGTAGCAGCGGGGTAAAGCGACCACCCCGCCGCACGAATTGTCAGGCGGGCGACGGCACTTCACCCAACTCAGGTCAGGTGATCTGCGGATCGCCCTATTGGCGTGTCAGACCCGGTCAAGATGATGGACGGACGACGCTATGACGTGGGGGGAGCACTGTGAGCTTCACTGCCGTACACGTGGAGCGGGGCCGCCTGGACGCCTCTCTGCCGGATCTCGGCTGCGGCTGGGACTGGAGTGCGGTCCACCGGGTGCGGCCGCCAGCCCGCCTGGCATGCCCGGAGTGCGGCCACGAGATGCACGCCAAGGTGTCGCCCCTGGGCCTGCGGTTCTTCGCCCATGCGCCTATGGCTCCGACGTGCACGCTGGCGGAGGAATCCATGGCCCACCACCTGCTCAAGCTAGAGCTTGCTCAGGCGGCCCGCGCGGCCGGATGGATGGCCGAGTTGGAGGTGAGTGGGCCGGACGGTCGTTGGCGGGCGGACGTCCTCGCCTCCACTGCCAAAAACCGGCGTGTCGCCCTGGAGGCGCAGCTTGCGACCATCACCCCCGTCGAGATTCGTGCCCGTACGGAGCGGATGGGGGCTGACGGCGTACGGGCCTACTGGTTCAGTGACCGCACCCGGATTCCCTGGCTGGGCGCCGTTCCCTCGGTGCGGCTGACTCGGCAGGGCGAGGGCCTGGTCGCTGTCGAGCCCATGGCCCGGTTCACCGGCGCCTACTGGGCCCCCGAGCCGTCCATACCGCTCTCCGAGTTCGTCGGCAGGGCCCTCACCTCACGGTTCGTCTCGCACTATCCACGCACCCCGCATCATCACGTGAACCGGCCCATGACGCTGCTATGGGCCCATCCCAAGTGCGTACTCGCGGAGGCCAAGAAGCTGGGAGATGAGGAAAAGAAGCAGTGCACGGCACAGGAGGAGCAGGAACGTGCCGAGGAGCGGGGGTACGCACGGCAGGAGGCCGCGCTCGCAGAATTCGCGGCACGAGCCGATCCCGACCGGGCGGCCCTGGCCCGGCACTCCGCCCGGCTGCCCGGGATCGAGCAAGCCATTGCTCAGGCAGCCGACATGTTCCTCACCCGCGTGACTGTCGGCTGGAGTGTGGGAGACAGTCGCTACTCCAGCGGCATCCCGCTCGTCAACGACCACGGGAACCTGCTGGCTGTCTTCGACCCGCTTCCGCTGGCCGGCCGCTGTCCCGACTTCCTCCTGGACGTCGGGCTGCCGATGCTCTTCCCTACGGAGGAACGACGCGAGCGCTTCGAAGAGCACCGAGCAACTGGTGAGCGGCTTCGTTCCCGGCGGGCTCTGGAGGGTGAGGCCTGACCTATACAGTCACGCCCGGGTTTGCCTCCGGCTGCGACAACGACCACCAGCTAATCGCCGTGACAGCGGGGCGGTGGGGTACCAGGAAGCGCCCCCTACCGCCTGCGTGCGCATCATCGGCCGCACCTGAACACGCGAATGGTGACGACCTTTGGCATCATCTACAAGTCGTACCGGCGATCACTCCTCGCCGGTACGACCACTTGGTTGCAGCTCGGGAAGGACGGAGGAGCACCGCAGGCCCGGTCGTGCTGGGTCAGTGGTCAGCTCTGAGTATGAGGCGGCGTCGGCGACCCGCCGGCCGGCTCGTCGCCCTCATGCCTCCACTCCCGCTCCGAGAGTTCCCCGGTGCGCCGGGTAGGCGACGTCCAAGGCGAGCATGAGGGACATGTAGCGACCCAATTCCGCGGCGCAGTCAGACTCGGTCAGGTACTGGAGCGTGTTGAGGGCGACGGCGGCCAAGCCGGGTGCCCCCTCTGGTGTGATACCGCCACACACGGCCCACTGCCGCCACATCACATCTGCGGTCAGCAAGGCGAGGATCTCCGGATCGGCCGAGGAGCGCCGCAGCAGGTCGTGAAGAGCGCCGGTCGCCAACGTGCAGGTGTGCACGGCGTGGCATAGGTCCCGGTCGTCGGCCGTCTCGACGGTGCGCACCATGCCGGCAATGCCCTGAGACCGCGTTTGAGATCTGTCGTGTCCCGGTGTGGGAGGGGTCGTTGAGCCTTGCGTGAGTGGCTCTAGGGGTGGGTATCCGTCGGATCTGACGGATGAGCAGTGGGCTCTGGTCGAGCCGTTGCTGCCGGCGGCGAGGGTCGGGCCGAAGGGCGGCCGGCGGGAGAAGCACCCACGTCGGCGGATCGTGGACGCGATCTTCTATGTGGTGCGGACCGGGTGCGCCTGGCGCCAGCTGCCGAAGGACTTCCCGCCCTGGCCGACTGTGTACTGGTACTTCACTTGGTGGCACGACGACGGCACCGTCGAGCAGGTCCACGACACGTTGCGCGGCCGGGTCCGTGAGGCTGACGGCCGTAACGCGGAGCCGAGCGCCGGGCTGATCGACTCCCAATCCGTGCGCACGGCCGATACGGTCCCTGTCTGCACCCGAGGCTTCGACGCGGGCAAGAAGGTGAAGGGCCGCAAGCGGTTCATCGTCACGGACACCCTGGGCCTGCTGCTGGCTGTTCACGTGGTCGCGGCGAACATCCAGGACCGCGACGGCGCGAAGCGTTCGTTGCTGTGGACTCGCCTGGATCATCCGGGCGTGCAGAGGATCTGGGCGGACCAGGGCTTCGCCGGCCGCCTCGTGGAGTGGTCACGGACGATTCTCGGCCGTGAGTTGGAGATCGTGCGCAAGGCCCCGGACCAGCGCGGATTCCAGGTTCAGCCCAAGAGATGGGCGGTCGAGCGCACTTTCTCGTGGCTTACCGCCCACCGCCGCCTCGCACGTGACTACGAGACCAGCCCGGCCCGCTCAGAGACCATGATCCGATGGGCGATGATCGGCATCATGGTCCGTCGGCTCGCCCGTGGCCGACCGGCGACGCGTCCGGGCCCGCGCATGCTCCTGCGAGACGTTTCGTAGTTGCACGCCGACCTTCGCCTCGAGGGGGAACGTCCCGCGTCGGCGCTTATGGAGCCAGGAAGAGCTCAACCTTCCGTTGCAGGTCAGGGGGCAGGCCAGTCAACTTCGAGACGATCACGCGAAGCTCTCTGCCGAGGTCGGGAAATTCGTCCCAGACCGAGGGGTTCCTGGCGAGGACCGCGGACAGCAGATCACCTTCGTACATGTGTCCCTCTGCCATCGGGTTCTCCCGAAGTACCTCCAGAGCCAGTGGCAGGAGGTAGGGCAGGCCCATGCCCTGCCCGATCAACAAGCGCAAGTCCTCGACGGTCAGTTCACCGAGCGGCCGACGCCGCAAGGCGTGTGCAGTAGTGACAAGACGGGTGTCGTCGGCTGACGGGGCTGGCCAGCGGGCGCGTTCAAGCTCTTCCAGCGAGCGGTCACGATTCAAGGGGTGCGTCACCGGTCGATTGTCCTACGAGCAGATCTCAAACGCGGTCTGAGCCCACGGGGACTGTGCCAGCAGATCGGTCCCAGCGAGCTCAGCCTCTCGGTGCTCCTCACGGATGTGCTCAATCACCTCGGTGTGGTTTGGCATGGCCTGTTTCAGGGCTGCCAGCAACTCCTCGATCCCAAGGTCGGCGGCACCGCCGAGCAGCATCCGGGCGCCGGGGGCCATCAGGGCCGGGTGGAAGACGTTCGGAAGAGCGCCCGGCGAGCGGGGTAGTTCGAGCCCGGCTTCGGCAGCGTGAGCGCGCAGAGTCTCGTCCAGGTCCCGCCGCGGCAAACGTCGATTCCTCAGCATTCTCGTGGCCGCGGCCTGTCTGGCCTTGAACGCCCGGTCGGAGTTCCCGGTGGGGATCTTGTCGACGCCCGCTCGCGCCAGCGGCCGCTCCAGACTCACGATCAGGGCCGACCGCAGCCGCTGGGCGCTGTCAGGGGTGGCATCGGCTGCCCACAAGTGCCACCCGATCCACCCCATGCCGCGGCTCTGCCTCGCGGTGATCGCCAAGTGCAGAGCCCGACGCAGGATGTGGGGCTGGATGGTGGAGGAGTCAGGCTCGAACCAGCCCGAGGGCCTGGGAAGCCAGCTGTTTTGTTGCCAGCGCTCCACTTGCGTCGGGCTGGCCTTGAGCCCGTGTTCCTTGAGGGCTCGGACCAAGGCAAGGTGGGCGGTGGACGGCTTCGTGCGGGCCATGGTCAATTCCTCCGGTCCTGGCTGCCGACGGTCAGGACGGAGTACAGGGCAACGGCGGTTCCAATCGCACTCGCCCATGCCTCGCTCTGCGCGGCTGCGACGGCCGCAACCGTCACCAAGAGCAGCATGGACAAGCGCGGGCCGGCGCCTCCGTCGACGTTGGTGTTCACGTACGTGGTCCCTTTCGTGAGGTCTGCTGCCGGGTATGCCCGGCAGTGCAGCCCGACCGTGTGGATCCGGGGCGGTGCCGCACCTCTAGGAGCTCACGACGCCTCTCGCCAGATGCAGGAAACTTCGCGGGGTTATCGTCAGTCACGGCGCTTCCGCGCCATTGAGCAGGGGTGACGCCAGCCAGGCCGGAGTGCTGCGGAAGCGCGAAAACTGCACGGAGATATAGCCCCACCCCCGAGTCCGCTGCTACCTGGGGCGACAAAGGCCATGGTCCGTATCGCCCATCGCAGTATCAACTCTGCCGAACCGCCTCCGTCGGCACGACCGCCCATCGAGCGGACTGGGGCATGGCTGGGCCGCTTTCGCCAGCTCCGCGAACGCTGGAAACCGTCTAGATCACCGAGCGCGAGTCACGGGGCGGGGCAGCAGATTCCGCAAGAGTTCGGCGGTTTCTGCCTCGAGGCCAAGCAGACGATGCGGGCCGGGCCCCAGCGGCGCAGGACGCGGGCCTTGATGATGCGGCGTTGTGCGGGCGGGAGGAGAGGTCCGTCATCCCGGCCTCGCCCAGAGCCCGGTAGCGGCCGGCCCACGCCGCGTTGTCGTCTGCGCCTACGACGCCTCGCGGATGGCTGTCCAACCGCCACGGTTGAAGGACTCGTCACCTGGGGCAACGATCGGTGGCTTCTCGTTGCTGCCCGCCTGTTGGTACGCACGCTGCGTGGCGGCGGACGACAGCTTCCAGTCGTTGTCCTCCCAGATCGCGGCAACCAGTGACCGCGTGTAGGTGCCGCGCTCCTTCGCTGTCTCCCCCGGCTTCGTGGTCGCGCGCGACAGCAGCCAGGCGCTCACCTCGCTCCCCGACTCCTTCACGACCTGGAAGCCGATCACGTGGCTACGTACGTAGGCCCCGTCCGGAAGGGCGCTTCCGGCGGGCAGGCCCATGTCTGTGCGAATCTTCTTGTCCGTCTGGATCGCCTGGAGCTCGATCCGCTCGGCGTTGACGTCACTGTGGTCGGACTGGGCCATGTAGGACTCGTAGATGCCCAGCTGCACGTCCACCGCGGTGCGGCCTGCCTCGACCGTGGTGTTGCTCGCCGCGGCCAGCATCGCGACGGCGCCCTCGGTGCTCTGCGGGAAGCCCACCTGGTTGCCGCGCGTATCCACCCGCTCGTTGCGGGGCAGAGCTGCCCACCGCGAGGGCTCGGTCCAGTCGGACGGTGCTTGGGACGTAGGGGCGGCCGTGGTTCTGGGGCGGGCGCTGTACTCAGCCCCGCCGTTCCCCTCCGGCCCGGCGTCGTCGGTGATGCCGCAAGCCGCCAGAGACAGCGTGAGAATGGCGAAGCTGCCAACCCCCCATGCCGAAGCCCAGCGCAGCCTTGTCCTGCTCATCGTTGCCATAAGAACGTCCTTAGCTCTCGTGCAGTTGTAAATGGTCAGTCGCCCGTTCACGAATCAACGCCTGCCTCGAACAGCCCCGCAGTCTCCTCGGCCGCCACCCCATCGCACCCACCTCATGAGGTTTGTCAGCGAGCGCGAGTCACGGGGCGGGGCAGCAGATTCCGCAAGAGTTCGGCGGTTTCTGCTTCCATATCGACGCCGCCGGGGTCTGTCAAACGAGCGGTGTAACTCGGGTTGTTGAGGGTTACTGGCGGGCTGCGGAGAGTCGGCCGTCGAAGGTGATGTCGAAGGCGTTCAAC
>NZ_JBEXWB010000330.1:0-6979 GCF_040629645.1 Streptomyces sp. NPDC005899
GACGCGTTCCTGGGCGGGACCGCTGGGTGCGGCGAGCCCGTTGCTGGCGCCGTCCTGGTTGATCGCCGTGCCGCGGAGCACGGCCAGGACCTCGTGGCCGTTGCGGCGGGCGTCGGACAGCCGTTCAAGGAGGAGCACTCCCGCCCCCTCGGCCCAGCCGGTGCCGTCCGCGCCACCGTCGAAGGCCTTGCAGCGCCCGTCGGGTGCGAGGCCGCGCTGACGGCTGAACTCCACGAACATGCCCGGGCTGGACATCACCGTCACTCCGCCGGCGAACGCGAGCCGGCACTCACCGCTGCGCACCGCCTGGGCGGCGAGGTGGAGGGCGACCAGCGAGGAGGAGCAGGCCGTGTCCACGGTCACCGCGGGGCCCTCCAGGCCGAAGGTGTAGGCGACCCGGCCGGAGAGGACGCTGGTGAAGTTGCCGGTGAGGAGGTACCCGCCGGTCCTGTCGTCCGCCTCGTGCAGCCGGGGGCCGTAGTCCTGCGCGAGCGCCCCGAGGTAGACCCCCGTGCCGCTCCCGCGGAGCGCGTCGGGGCTGATCCCCGCACGTTCCAGGGCTTCCCAGACCGTCTCCAGCACCAGGCGCTGCTGCGGGTCCATGCCGAGGGCCTCGCGCGGGCTGATCCCGAAGAACTCGGCGTCGAACAGGTCGGCGTCGTGGAGGAAGCCGCCCTCGCGGGTGTACGAACGGCCCGCCCGGCCGGGGTCCTGGTCGAAGAGGGCGTCCAGGGCCCAGCCCCGGTTGCCGGGGAAGTGGGAGATCACGTCCTTCTCGCCGAGCACGAGGTCCCAGAGGTCTTCCGGTGTGGCCACTCCACCGGGGAAGCGGCACGCCATGGAGACGACGACCACCGGGTCCTCGGCGTCGGCCTCCCGGGGCCCGGTCGCCACCGCGGCGCCCGTCCGGGTGCCGGTCGTCAGGGCGGCCAGGTGGGCGGCGAGCCGTTGTGGCGTGGGGTGGTCGAAGAGCAGGGTGACGGGCAGCCGCAGACCGGTGGCGTCGACCAGCCGGTTGCGGAGTTCCACCGCCGTGACCGAGTCGAGTCCGACGTCCCGGAACGCCGTGGCGTCGTCGGGGAGGTCGTCCGCCTCGACACCCATGACGAGGGAGGTCTCGGCGCGCAGCAGGTCGAGGAGCCGGTTCACGGTCTCCTGGTGGCCGGCGGCCGGTTCCGCGTCCTGGTGACGGCTTCCTCCGCCACCGGGCGTGTCCACCGGCCCGGCCCCTTCCGGCTCGGTGTCCGCCGGGAGCCCGACGACGCGTGCGCCCGGGCCGAAGGCGGGCCGCCAGTCGATCTCGCCGCCGTGGACGTGCAGCCGGGCCAGTGAGGTCAGGAAGCGCCGCGTCCCCTCCTGTCCCCGGCGCAGCGTCTCCACCACGATCGCGCCGGACTCCAGGTCGTCCAGGGTCTGCTGGAGCGACATGGTGAGGACGGGGTGCGGGCTGATCTCGACGAAGGCGTCGTAGCCGGCGAGCGTGCGCACGGTCGCGTCGAGACGGACGGTCCCGCGCAGGTTCCCGTACCAGTAGCCGGCGTCCAGACGGGACGTGTCGATCCGTCCGCCGGTCACCGTGGAGTGGAAGGGCACCGCCGAGGCGCGGGGCCGCAGCGGTGCGAGGGCGTCGAGCACCTCCTCGCGCAGCACCTCGACGTGCGGCGAGTGGGCTGCCACGTCCACCGGGATGCGCTTGGCCTGGACGCCCTCGTCCGCGAAGGTGGCGAGCAGCCCGTCGACGGCCTCCCGGTCGCCGGAGAGGACCACGGAGCGGGGGCCGTTGACCGCCGCCACCGCGACCCGGCCGTCCCACGCGGCGAGCGCGGGTTCCACCTGCTCCACGGACGCCGACACGGAGAGCATCCCGCCCTGCCCGGCGATGCTCGCCTGTGCCTGGCTCCACCGGGCCACCACGCGGGCGCCGTCGCCCAGCGACAGCCCCCCGGCGACGACCGCGGCGGCGATCTCGCCGTTGCTGTGCCCGACGACGGCCGAGGGGCGCACCCCGAAGGAGGCCCACAGGTCGGCGAGCGCGACGCTCGCGGCGAACAGGGCGGGTTGCACGACGTCGTCGCGGTCCAGGGAGGCGGCGCCCGGGGTCCCGCGCAGCACGTCCTGGAGCGACCAGTCGATGTACGGGGCGAGGGCCTCGGCGGACGCCTCCACGGACGCGCGGTACACCTGCGAGCTGTCGAGGAGGCCCGCGGCCATGCCCACCCACTGCGAGCCCTGCCCCGGGAAGACGAACACGGTCCGCCCACCGGGCCGGGCGGTCCCGGAGACCCTCCCGGCGGATCCGCGGCCCTCGGCGAGCGCCTCCAGCTCCCCCGCGAGTTCCTCGCCGTCCTCGGCCAGGACGACCGTCCGGTGGCCGAGCGCGGGGCGCCCGGCGAGGGAGAGCCCGAGGTCGCCGACAGACGGGGCCCCTTCCGCGAGGTGCCGTCGCAGCAGCAGCGCCTGGGACCGTACGGCGGCCTGCGTCGCGCCGGAGAGGATCAGGGGCACGGCGCCCCCGCCGAAGGGCTGTGCCCCGCGCGCGGACGGCCGCCTCTCCTGTCCTGGCGACGCGGTGGCGGCCGGGGGCGTCCCGGTCGACCCGGTCTCGGTGCGCTTGTGATCGTCAGCAGACACGTCGGTTCTCGCTCCAGGTCGTGGGTGTGCCGTGGTGGCACGTCCGGCGGGCAGTGCGGGGCGGCGGGCGGTGCGGGGCGGCCGGGCCGCGGGGCCGGCTACCAGTCGACGAGCAGGCGGGACAGCCCCCGGGTGGCGAGGCCGTCCTTCCAGACCACGGGTTCGTCGACCGAGGCGAGGCGCAGCGTCGGGAACCGCCGCAGCAGCCGCTCCAGCACGATGCGTACCTGGAGCCGTGCCAGTGACGCGCCCAGGCAGCGGTGCATGCCGTGGCCGAAGGTCAGGTGCACCGCGTCACGTCCGGTGAAGTCGAGTGAGCGCGGTTCCGCGAAGACGGCGGCGTCGCGGTTGCCGTCCAGCAGGGCGACCATGACGGCCTCCCCCGCCCGGACGGTGACGCTGCCGAGTTCCACCGGCTCCACGGCGACCCGCGGGAAGCTGAGGGGGGTGGCGGGATTGAGCCGCAGCAGTTCCTCCACGGCGGGGGCGAGACGCTCGGGCCGCCCGGCCAGTTCCTCGTAGGCCGCCGGATCGGACAGCAGCGACAGCACCGACAGGCCGATCTGGCCCACGGTCGTCTCGTAGCCGGCCATCAGCAGGGTGAGTCCGAGGGTGAGGAGCTCGTTCATCGTGAGGTCGCCCCGGTCGTGGATGCCGATCAGCACCGTGAGCAGGTCGTCCTCGGGCAGGTGGCGCTTGCGGTCGACGAGGTCGTAGATGTACTCGGCGAGTTCGATGCGACGGCGGGCCTTCTCCCGGGGGGTGCTGGCCGAGATGTCGAAGAGGACCTCGACCCAGCTGCGGAACCGGTTCCCGTCCGCCTCGGGGACGCCGAGCACCGAGCAGAGCACGGCGAGCGGCAGCGGAGTGGCCAGCCCTTCGATCAGGTCGGCGCCGGGCCCCTGCCGGGCGATCACGTCGAGGTGCCGGTCGGCGAGTTCCTCGACGAGCGATCCCATGGTGGCGATGCGTCCCGTGGAGAACGCGCCGCTGACGATCCGCCGCAGCCGGGTGTGCCGGTCGCCGTCCATGCTCATCATCGAGTCGGGGACGGGCTGGGCGTCGTTGAACCGTGGCGCGTGCGGCGTGGCGGCCTGGGCCCTGCTGAACCGCTTGTCCGTCAGCACCTGGCGGCCGAGCGCGTAGTCGCGCACCAGCCACATGCTGTCGCCGGCGGGTGTCCGGATGGGTACGACGTCGCCGGTCCCGTCGCGGAGGAACTCCGGCAGCGGTCCCAGTTGGTCGACCGTGCACTCCTTCATGCGGTTGCTCCCCCTCGTCGTCAGGTACTCAGCCGGCCTGGATGCGGTGCTCGACCTCGCGCAGCACCTCGGTGCTGCGGTTGAACGCGATGCGCACGTACTGCTCGCCCCGCGCGGGATCCGCGAAGAAGGGGCCGCCCGGCACGAGCAGTACCCCCGCGCTGTCCAGGAGTTCGTGAACGTAGGCCGTGCCGTCCTTCCGGCCGCCGGTGAGCGGTTCGACGTCCGCGAAGAGGAAGCAACCACCCTCCGCCGGCGCGAACTTCATTCCGGCCCGGGAGAAGATGTCCTGGGCCAGGTCCCGGCGGCGCTGCATCTGTGCCGTCGCCGTGGGCAGGTCCACCGAGAGGGCCGCCATGCCGACCGCGACCTGCAACGGGGTGGCCGCGCCGTTGGTGGTGATCTCGTGCACGCGTCGCAGCACGGCGGTGCGGGCCGCGTCGGCCCGCAGGAAGCCGAGGCGCCAGCCGCTGATCGCGTGGCTCTTGGAGAGGGAACCGACGACGATGCTGCGGCCGGCGAGTTCCGGCAGGTCGGTGACCGAGAGCCGGGGGCGGCCGTCGAAGACGAAGGTGCTGTAGACCTCGTCGCAGATGACGGTGACGTCGTGCCGCTCGCACAGTTCGGCGATCTCCTCCAGCTCCCGCCGGTCCAGAACCCTGCCGGTGGGGTTGCTGGGGCTGTTGAGGAGCACGGCCCGGGTGCGTGGCGTGAAGGCCGCCGCGAGGTCCGCGGGGTCGTAACGCCAGGCCGGAGGATGGAGGGGGACGAAGCGGGGGACGGCCCCGGCGAGCGTGACGGCGGCCTTGAACTGCTCGTACCCCGGGTCCATCAGCACGACCTCGTCGCCGGGGTCCAGGGTGGCCAGCAGGGCGACGCACAGGGCTTCGGTGGCACCGACGGTGACGGTCAGTTCGTCGGCCGGGTCCGTGGGGGTGTTCAGCGTCGCGGCGATCCGCTCGCGCAGCAGGAGGTCACCCGAGGGGTGGTCGTACTGGTTGCGGCCGGCCCGCATGGCCTCGGCCGCCGCCTCGATGATGTCGGGGGACGGTTCGGGGTACCCCGGCGTACCGACCGCGAGGTCGATGGCACCCCGGGCACGCGCCATCAGGAAGAGCTCGCCCAGGCTGTTTCCCCGTAGGCCGGCGGCCCTCGACGAGACGTGTGCCCGGCGTGTCGTGGAATGCGTCATGTCCCCACTTCCTGGATTTCGCGTTTTCGGGCGGACTTCCGGAAGAACGGAGTCCGGTCGTTCGTGGAAGGTCGCGCCGGTCCCCACCGGATCCGGCGGCGCCGGGCTTCCGCCGCGACCGGTCGCTTTCGGGGACGCATTCGCTCCCGGCACCGACGGAAAACGGGGCGGACTGTTCACCGAAGCGGATCGATCCGCCTGGAAGTCAGGTCCGGAATTGCATATCGGGCGGAATATCGGGCCGCTCCCCGGCTGGACTCGAACATACCCTTCGGCCGGTGAATGGTGAACCGGAAAGCGGTCCGCGCCCGGAGCCGGCCCACGGCCGCCCCGTCCTGTCGGCAGGACGGGGCGGCCGTCGGGCCGGATGTCAGTCGCGCAGTTCCAGCGTGCAGCACTTCACGCTGCCGCCGGCCTTGAGCAGTTCGCCCAGCTCCACCCCGACCGGCTCGTACCCGCGCTCCCGCAGACGGGCGGCGAGCCCGGTGGCCCGGTGCGGGAGCATGACGTTGCGGCCGTCCGAAAGCGCGTTGAGGCCGAAGACCTCGGCGTCCGCCGCCTCGGCGAGGACGGCGTCCGGGAAGCGCTCGGCGAGCAGGGCCCGGCTGCCCGTGGAGAAGGCTTCGGGGTAGTACATGATCTCCCCGTCGCCGAGGACGGAGAGCGCCGTGTCGAGGTGGTAGAAGCGCGGATCGACGAGCATCAGCGACACCACGGGGCGGCCGAAGAACTCGTGCGCCTCGTCGTGCGAGCGGACGTCGCTGCGGAAACCGGTGCCGGCGAGGATCTCGTCGCCGACGAACAGGAAGTCGCCCTCGCCCTCGTTCGTGTACTGCGCCATCTTCACCTCGGACCACCCGCGCTCGCGGAACCAGTCCAGGTAGGCCGCGGACTCGTCGGCCCTCTGCCGGTGGCGAAAGCGCGCGACCAGGACCTTGCCGTCCACGACGGTGGCGCCGTTCGCGGCGAAGACCATGTCGGGCAGGCCGGCCACCGGCTCGATCAGCTGCACGTCGTGCCCGAGGGTCGCGAACGTGTCGTGGAGGCCCTTCCACTGGGCCAGCGCCGTCTCCGCCGAGCTGGGCCGGTCGGGCTCCATCCACGGGTTGATGGAGTAGGTGACGCCGAAGTAGCTCGGACGGCACATCAGGTAGCGCCTCGGCGTCGCCCGCCGGTCACCGGCCTGACGGACTTCCCTGGTTTCGTCTGACACGTTTGCCCCTTTGGTTCGCCAGATCGTGTCTGGAACGGAGGTGCGGTGCCGGTGGGCACGAAGCGCGGTTGTCGGCGTGGGTTCCGCCGTCGACGAGGGACCTCGTCGGCGCCGCGTGGATGTCGCCGCGGGTCTGCGGGCTCCGGCATCGTGTCCCGTCGACAGGACACCGGCCACCAGAAATGCGATCAGCGGTTCGGAAACGTCTCCTGTACCGGATCTGCTCTCTCCTACAGCACCGTGAAGACGATAGCTGGAACGGCCCGCCGCACCGTAGGGTTCACAGCGCGGCATTCCGCGGGAAGGGCGAACAAAGCCGTTGCCGTCACACACTTCCTCCGCACTTCCCAGCATTGCCAGACCACGAAGAACCAGGTAACCCGACACCCTGATCGCGTACGCGAATAGGAAAGACGGAGAAAAGAGCGCCACCCTCGCCCGGGGTCGGCGTCCCGGCCCTGTCCCCAGGCAGGGGGACAACCGCGCCGCGGCCCCCGGGGCGGGCCCGCCGGCCGGCCCGGGGTCCGTGCCGGCACCTCGGCCGCCCTGGCGGAGCCGGCCCGCACCCGGCCGGCCGGCGCACCCGCCCGCCATCGCCCACGGGGACGGAGGACGAGAAGACCGAGAAAACCGCCGCCACCCACGGGACCGGTGCCTTCGCCCGGGTATTTACCGTCTCCC
>NZ_JBEXWB010000331.1:0-6972 GCF_040629645.1 Streptomyces sp. NPDC005899
CGTTGGGGCGGGGGGGGCGGGGGGGGGGCGCCCCCCCCCGGTCGCCCGGCGCCGGGGGGCGGGGCCGCCCGCCCCGCTGCGCGTGCGTTTCGGACGTCCCGGTGCGCCCGCCGGGTCAGCGTCCGGTCTGCAGAGCCGCCCAGGTGCCGGCCCCGACGATGCCGTCGGCCGCCAGCCCGCGCGTCCGCTGGTAGGCGCGCACGGCCGTGTCCGTGGCCGAACCGAAGGTCCCGTCGACGGCCACCGTCGATCCGAGCGCCGCGGTCAGCGCCCGCTGCACCCGCTTGACCGCCTCGCCCGTACCGCCCTCGGCGAGGACCGGGGTGGTGCCCGCCGACAGCAGGGCCGTCCAGGTCCTCGGGCCGACCGTGCCGTCGGCGGCCAGTCCGCGGGCCGTCTGGAACGCCTCGACCGCGCTCCTCGTCGCGGGGCCGAAGACGCCGTCCACGGCGCCCACCTCGTACCCCTGCCGGTCGAGCAGCTGCTGCACGGCCCTGACCTGTGTGCCCGCCGCGCCCTGCTGCTGGGTCGCGTACGAGCCGAAGGTCAGGCCGTCGCTCTCACTGCCGCCGCCACCCGTGCCGGTGCCGGTGACGAGCCGCATGTAGGCGGTCCAGTCCCAGTTGGCTCCCGGGTCCGTGTGGTCGTTCCCCGGGGCCTCGCTGTGCCCGATCACGTGGGTGCGGTCCTTCGGGATGCCGTACCGGTCGCACAGGTGGGCGGTCAGCGCCGCCGAGGAGCGGTACATGCTGTCGGTGAACCACGACGGGTCGTCGACGAAGCCCTCGTGCTCGATGCCCAGCGACGAGGCGTTGGCGCTCTTGGCGTGGTACGCCGTGTCCTTGTCCCGCACCATCTGGGTGATCTGGCCGTCCGAGGAGCGGACGACGTAGTGGGAACTGACCTTGGACGTGGCGTTCTGGAACCAGCTGATCGTGCCGGCGTAGGAGCCCTGCGTGACGTGGATGACCACCTTGCCGACCGTCGCCGTCCGGCCCGTCGCGTAGTTGGCCGAGGCGGCGGGCACCCACAGGGCCGGGGGGTAGTCGGGGCTCGGCGTGCTCACCTGGGCGGTGGCGAGGTCGCCCTTCTCGGGAGAGACCGGGCGGGAGTGCACCGAGACCCGCTCGCCGCCCGCGACCGTGGTGCGCAGGCCCTCGGCGAGGAAGGTGTAGACGGTGTCCGCGTAGAGGGCGGCGACCGGGCCCCGCGCACCGCTGTAGCGGGCGACGGCCGGGTACCAGGCGTCGATGTCCCGGCGCTCGGCACCGTCGAGGCCGAGCGCGTCGGCGTGGCTGCGCAGGACGGCGGCGCCGCCCAGGATGTTGGCCCCGGTGTCCCGGCGCAGGTCGGCCGTGGTCCTGCCCGTCAGGGCGGCGGCCTTCTCCAGGGAGCGGTCGGCCGGGTTGCTGACGAGGTGCATCACGCCGTATCCGTTGGCCTGGCTGGGGCGCCCGGCGTGGCCGTCCAGGTGCGACTCGCCGTAACCGACGGCGGCGAGCAGATCGCGCGGCACACCGAACTTCTCGGCGGCCCGGTCGAACGCCTGGTTCATCGGCTGCGGGGGGGCGGGTGCGGCGGGGGCCGGCTGGCCGGCGGCGACGAGAGCGGTGACGGCGAGAGCCGCCAGAACCGCTGTGCGTCCTGCGGTGTGGCCGGCGGGGCGTAGGGGCATACCTGCTCCTGGTCCGTGGGGGGAGAGGAAGGCCCCCGGGCCCGGTGGGATGGGCCGAGGGCCGTCGAGTCGCACACGCTACCCAGCCCGAACACACGTGACAACGGTGGCTGCGTGTGTCCAACTTCCCTTCACTCCAATGGAGTTGATGTGCAACCGGAGGTTCCGGGCCGCCGCCCCGTGCCGGGACGGAGGGCGGGCGCGCGCCGGGCGGCGCCGGTGGATCGTGATGCGGGCGCGCGGTTCGGCGGACCGGGCCGGGACCCCGCCGGGCGCCGCGGCGGCGCAGGCCGGTACCGCCGGGAGGGCGTGACCGGCCCGCCGCGCGCTTCCCGCCGTCTCCCCGCCTCCTCCCGCCGTCTCCCCGCCTCCTCCCGCCGTCTCCACGCCTCCTCCCGCCGCTTCCGCGCTTCCGTATCTCCTCCCGCCGGAACCCTCGGGAGTGCCTGGACGTCCCTCCCGCCGTTCCCACCCGCACCTCTGCGCGCGGTTCACCCCGCGCGCCCTCCCGCACCGGACCCCTCGGGCCGCCCGGCGCTGCGGTACGCCGGATTCGCACACCTGGCCGTCCCCCCTCCTCACGGGGGAACAGGGGCGGGAACGCGGGCCGCGAAGGCGTATAAAGGGACCCTCCCGAGCAGCCGGCGTCCCCCGATGGCCATCTCACCCACCACGCGGCCGGCGTCACCGCGTACCGAGAGCGGAGGAGCGTCCCCATGAGCACCTCGGAAGAGATCAGCGCCTTGCTCGTCACCCGATTCGGGACCGATCCCGAAGCCATCCGGCCCGAGGTGCCGCTGCGGCACCTGCGGCTGGACTCACTGGCCCTGGAGGAACTGCGGCTGCTCATCGAGGACCGGATGGACATCGACCTGGAGGACGTCGTCCTGTCCTCGCGCGACACCGTCGGCCGGCTCGTCGCCGCCGTGAGCAGCAAGGCCGGCAACGCGTGAGCGGCCGGGGGCCGTTCGCCCGCGGATCGGCCCGGCCGGGCGTCGAACCGTTCGCCGCGGCGGTCACCGGCATCGGCCTGGTCACCGCCGCCGGGGTGGGAGCCCGGGCGGCCTGGGACGGGGTCTGCGACGCCACCGCCGCTCCGAGCGTCGTGCACCGGGAGGAGCTGGCCGGTCTGCCCTGCGACTTCATGTACACCATCACGGGCCTGGACACGCGGGATCTGCTGGGCGTCGCCGCCCTCCGGCTGATGGACCGCTTCTCCCAGCTCGCCGTGATCGCCGCCCGCGAGGCCGTCGCCGACGCCGGACTCGACCCCGCGGTCTGGGACAGCGGCCGGGTCGCCGTGGTCATCGGTTCGGCCCACGGCGGCCTGCCCTTCTACGACGGCCAGCACGCGGTCCTCGCCGAACGCGGCGCCCGGCGGGTGTCCCCGAAACTCGCCCCGCTCACCGTGGTCAACGGGGCCGCCAGCAGCGTCGCGATGGACCTGGGCGTCCACGGACCGAGCCAGGCGGTCTCCACGGCCTGCTCCTCCGGCACCGTGGCCATCGGCACCGCGCACCAGATGCTCCGTACCGGCGCGTGCGACGTCGTGGTCGCCGGTGGCGCCGAATCGGTCTGCTCCCGCCTGCTGATCGCCAGCGCCTGCCAGATGCGCGCGGTCTCCACCCGGCGCGACGACCCCCGGGCGGCCTGCCGTCCCTTCGACGCGCACCGCGACGGCTTCGTCGTCGGGGAGGGCGCCGGTCTCCTCGTCATGGAGCACCCGGAGCACGCCAGGGCCCGCGGTGCTACCGTCCGGGCCCGGGTCACGGGCTACGGGGCCTCCAGCGACGCCCACTCGGCCGTGGCCCCCGACCCCGACGGGCTCGGTATCGAGCGTGCCCTGCGCACCGCCCTGGCCGACGCCGGCGTCGACGGGTCGCAGATCGGGCACGTCAACGCCCACGGCACCTCCACCGTGGCCAACGACCTCATCGAGGCGACGATGTTGCGGCGGGTCCTCGGTGAGCAGCCGCTCGTCACGTCGACCAAGGCGATGACCGGGCACACCCTCGGTGCCGCCGGCGGCGTCGAGGCGGCCCTGACCGTCCTGGCGCTCCAGCACCAACTCGTACCGCCGACCGCCAACCTCGACGCGCCCGACCCGGCCGTCCCCGTCGACGTGGTGGCCAAGGAGGCCCGGCGGAGCTCGTTCGAGCACGCGGTCAAGACGTCACTGGGCTTCGGCGGCCACAACGCGGCGCTCGTGCTCAGCAGGGCCTGACGGGAAGCGGGAGCACGATGTCCCAGGAGATCATCCGCACCCTCTCGGTGGAGGGACTGCGCTACGGGTACCGGATGCTGCCCCGCGCCGGGCGAAACGGGGAACCCGGAACCGAGCCGGTGCTCGTCCTCGGCGGGGCCCTCCAGGGGATGTTCGGCTGGCCGCAGATGGACGACCACCTCGGTCCGGTGGCCGACGTGGTGACAGCGGACCTGCCCGGCATGGGCACGGCCGACCCCCTGCCGCCGGGGCCGAGCGCCTCCGTCCTGCGCGCCGCCGTCACCAGGATCATCGACGACATCGGGGCGCCCCGGGTCAACCTGTTCGGCTTCTCCTACGGCGCGGCCCTCGCCTTCGGCTGTGCGCGCCACGACCCGGGACGCGTCGCCCGGCTCGTCCTCGGCGGCGTCCCCGTCCACATCGGGGAGGAGCAACGCGGCTACTGGCACCGGGCGCGGCAGCGGCTCGCCGAGGGCGACGTGGAGGGGTTCGCGTCGCTCGCCGCCGACGGGCTGATGTGCCTGGACCCGCACAAGCGGGTGCACCGGGGGGAGCTCGCGCGGCGCTACGTGCGCCGGTCCTTCCTGCACGCGCTCAGCCACTCGGCGCACGCCGTCGATTCGCTGGAGCGGGCGCTGGGTGACCGGCCGGAGTTCTCCGGGGGGCTGTCGGGCGTGCCGGCCCTGGTCTTCGCCGGGGAGCACGACACGGTCACGTCACCGGAACGGCAGCGGGCGTTCGCCGGGACGATCGAGGGCAGCCGGTTCCTCACGCTCGCCGAGTCCGACCACTGGGTGGTGCTGGAGCGGTCCGAGGAGGTCGCCGCCCTCGTCACCCGTTTCTTCACCGACCAGCCCCTGGTCTTCGGCGACCAGCCCCTGGATCCGGCGTCCGTCCTCCTCCCGCACCAGGTCACGGCCGCGGACGGCGCGACCGTGACCTGAGCGGGGCGGACGCGGGCCGTCAGTGCCCGTGTCCCCCGCCGTTGACGTCGATCCGCACGATCTGCGGGTCGTGGTCGCTCGCCTGGTCGGCGAACTCGGCGTTGATGTGGACCACGTCGTAGTCGGGGCGGCGGATCCCGGGGCTGGTCAGGATGTGGTCCAGCGTCTGCGAGTTGCCGTCGAAGACGTAGCTGTACTGCTCCTGGACGGGCAGCGTCGTGATCAGCGGCTTCAGGACCCTGCCGTCGGTCAGGGCGTCCATCGCCGGCGAGAAGGCGAAGTCGTTCAGGTCGCCGAGCGTCACCACCCGGGCCGACCTGTCCGCCTTCAGCAGCGACTTCACGAAGGTGTTCACCTCCGCCGCCTGCTGCACCCGCTTGGCCTCCGAACTGCGCACCGGCTCCTGGTAGCGGCCGTGCAGGGGCTGGTCACCGCCCTTGGACGCGAAGTGGTTGCCGATGACGAAGACCGTCCTGCCGTGGAAGCGGAATTCGCCGACGAGCGGCTTGCGGCTGTCGTCCCACGCCGCGCTCCCGGGGTTGACACGGCCCGGCGAGAGGGAGAGAGCGGCGCCCTTCCTCGTCTTCACGGCCTTCACGGCGGTCGTCGCGTCACCGCCCGGACGGTCCACGAAATCGACCCGCTCGGGGTTGTAGAGGAAGACGTTGCGGATGTTGCCGCCGGGCTCGCCACCGTCCCGGCCGTCCACCGGGGCGACGTAACGCCAGGCGTACCGCGGGCCGCCGGCAGCCACGATGGCGTCCGCGAACCGCCGGAGGGTGGCCTCGGAGCCCACGGTGCCGTCGTTCACGGCGCCGTTGTCGTCCTGGATCTCCTCCAGCGAGACGACGTCGGGGGAGGCGAGGTTGACCGCGACACCGGCGGCCAGCGTGTCGAACTTGGCCTGCTCGTCCAGCGCGTCGAGGTTCTCCACGTTGTACGTGGCGACGGCGAGTTCCCTGTGCTTCTGGCGACGCGTCACCTCCCGGCGGAGGTGGTTGTCGGTGAGCGTGCCGAGCTCGGTCGCCTGGACGTTGTACCCGCCGAACGACGCGTAGTCGATGACGCCGGTGGTGGTGCCGGACAGCACGTCACCGACGTCCGCCACCGGGACGGGCCGTGCGGCGTCGAGCGACATCACCTTGAGGCGCCCGGTGTTCGGGTCCTCGTACGACGCGTACAGGGTGCCGCCGCGCCGGGTCGGGTTCTCCCGGGGCTTCACCGTCACCCACACCTCGTCGTACGCGGTCGTCGCGCCTGTCACCCGGGTGTCGGCCATGGTGACGCGGGCGCCCTCCAGCGACTCGTACAGGTCCAGCGCGTACGTCGCCGGGGCCAGGGGCAGCGCGTCGATCGTCCCGCCGCCGGCCGCCGGGACGTAACCGTCCGGTACGGAGGCGGCGTCGAGGACGACGGCCGGGGGGAGGGCGTTGCCCGAGGACAGGACGGTGACGGCCGGTGCGGTGAGCTGGGTGACCGACTGGGTCGTGGACGACGGGTAGTACTCGCCCACCTTGCCGCTGACCAGCACCGAGTCGCCGGCCTTGACGGCCGGGGCGGCGGAGTTCGTGTACACGAACAGCCCCTCGCTGGTGCGGGCGTCGGCGTCGGGTGCGGTGTCCTGGATCCAGAAACCGCGCGAGCCGGTGGTGCGTACGCCCGTGACGACGCCGGGTACGCCGGTCACCGACCGGCCGGCGAACGGGGAGACGCGCGTGGTGCCCTGGATGTCGTGCACCCGTACCGTGCCGGGCTCGGTCGGTCCGCCGGGCTCGCCGGGGCCGGTGCCGCCGGAGCTCTGGCCGGCCGCGTTGACCGGGGTCGGGGCGCCCGCCGGGAGGTCGGCCGCGTTGTCGTCGGTGTCCGCCAGGGACGTGCCGCGCGCCACCGAGGCGGTGGCCGAGGCGCCGGTGGCCGGAGCGCCCTCGCGCACGACCGCGGAGCCGTAGCCGACGAGGTCGACGATCCGGGTGTCGGCGGCGCACTCCGCGGCGGTCCTGCACGTCAGCGGGGTGGTCCCGGAGACGAGCGCGACGGTCCCGCTCGACGCCGACATCGCGACGGTGCCGGTGGCGTCCGGGGCGGGCAGCGCCACCGTGCCGCCGGTCCCCGCGGCCTGCGCGACGAGA
>NZ_JBEXWB010000332.1:0-6955 GCF_040629645.1 Streptomyces sp. NPDC005899
GGCATCACACCGCTCCCGCGCCGACCGGGCATGCGGTCCGGCGGCCGTGCCCGGCGCGTACGCCACGACGGGCGTGCCGCGTACGCGACGACGGGCACGGCGCGGACGTGATGACGCGCGCACCTCATCCGTGACGACGGGCCTCAGCGGACCCTTCCGTACCAGACACGGCTGGACCAGATCTTCTCCAGTCTGACCACCGCGCCGCTCTTCGGCGAATGCCAGATCCTGCCCCCGCCGGCGTAGATGCCGACGTGGTACACGCTGCGGCCCGCATGGAAGAAGACCAGATCGCCACGTTGCCGATGCGACCTGGAGATGTGGCGAGTGGAGTTGTACTGCTGCTGGGCCGTGCGGGGGAGTCTCTTGCCCACCTTCTTGAAGGAGTAGAGCGTGAGCCCCGAACAGTCGAACCGGTGGGGACCTGCCGCGCCCCACCGGTAGGGCGCCCCCTTCTTCGACGCGGCGACCTTCAGCGCCTTCGTGGAAGGGGTCGCCGCTTCGGCGTCCTCGACGACGCCGGGCGCCAGCATGGTGGTGCCTACGGCGAGTGTGAGGACCGAGGCCGTACCGACCCGGGCGAACAGAGACGGGACATGAACCTGCGCAGTCATGCGCAACCCTTCGTCAGCCGCCTGTGAAGGATGACCTGTCGGGTTCGGGCTGGCGAAGTTGCCCGGCCGCACACGGCGGCTTCACCCCGAGGGCTGCCCGGAACGGGTGTTCCGGCGGCCCGTTGTGCTCGGGTCCTCCACTCCTGCCGATCCACTTCTGTCGACCAGGCATCCGGACGGCGGCAGGACTCGGCGTCCGCCCGGACCGCCCCGCCGCGGTGGCGGGGGCTTGTCGTCCCAGGGATCTTTACTCACGCGGTGCCGGATTTCCGAACTGAAAGGGCGTTATGTGAGAGTCGTCACGGCTCAACCGTTCGGGTGGACGGGGGTCGGAGCCCGTGTCGACCCCGGTGCCGAACCAGCCCCGCACCAGGGGCGGAGCAGCGCATTCCGCTCAGTGTCCGCGCCTGTTGCGCAAGTTGAACCGTCCCTTGTGAGGGGGATCGCCTGAGCCGAACGAGGGAGGAAGATCGCTCGCCCCGCCGGGCGTGTCGTCCCAGGAGCGTCACAGAACCGAAACGGCTCGGCGACCGGGCGGAGCGTCGCCTCCCGCCGGCCTTCAACTCGTGGCAGGCGGTGGCACGGTGACCCGACCGGCGCGTCGCTCTCCGTCCAGCAGCCGCAGAGCACGGGCCAGGGTGGCCGCGTGGATCTGCGTCTCGCCCCGCTCGTGCATCAGGGCCAGGGCGTCGCGCAGGGCGACGGCGTGGGAGGCGAGCGCCTGTGCGGCCCGAAGGGCACCGTAGGTGTCGGTGCCGCGAGCCGGATTGATCCGGCCGACCTGGTCCACCACGCCCAGGTAGCAGTCGATGAACTCGCCCTCGGCGCGGGTGAGCGCGGGCAGTGGCGGGAACTGGGGGTTGTGCATGGCGGGATCACCTCGTGGTGTGCGGCGGCTGGGACGGTTCGTGGTGTGCGGGCGGCTGGGAGGATTCCTGGTCCGCGGTGGCGGGGACAGCTCGTGGTACTCCATGAGGTGACCGGCCGGTGCGACACCCCGGAGACCGGGGCGACGCCGGCGGTGTCACGCTCGACGCGGCGCTGACGGCCCGGTGGGCGACTCCGCGCGAGGGGCCGGCACGGCGCTGCGCCGACTCCGCGACGCACGCACCGACTCCGCGGCGCACGCCTCGGTCCCGGCGCGGGAGGGCCGGCCCGCGCCGGCTCGCCCGCAGCGGGTCGCTGAATGACTACCCGGGCGCCGCGCAGGGCATGTCGGCGACCGGGCGCGCCGACCGCCGGTGGCCCGGCGCCCGTTCGTCCGGGAGCGGCCGGGTTCGTCCGGCTTCCGCGCGAGTGACGTATACGGCCGGTCCCGAGCGCGGTGCCGGCGCCCGCTCGGCCGCTCGGCCGAACGCGGCGCGTGCCTGGGCCCTCCGTGCGGCGGCGCCCGCCCGATGTGGTGATCGGGTGGTCCCGGGGCACCGGCCCGGGCCGTCCGAGGGCTCCTCGGCCGATCCCCGTGGCCACGGCATCGCTCCGCACCGCCCTGCCGGACGACGGGCCCGGCGGGTGACGCGGAGCGACTCCATGGGGGCGAGATCTTCGCGAGACGACGAGGGCGAGGGCGCCGCCGACGCGCCGGCCGGCGTCCGCTGCGGCTGCGGCGCCCGGCGCCTGCACCGGGGGCGGCGGCCGCGAGCCCCACGCGCATGAACCGGCAAAAGATCAGTTAACGCGATGGAAAAACTTCCGCCCTAACGTGCAATACCTGGCCCCGGGATCAACTTCAGCGTTCAACAGAGTGTTGAAGGTGGATAGGGTCCGGCTGCGCCCGGGGCCGGTACCGGGCGGAAGACGAAGGGGTGGAAGCGTGCAACTGACTCCGCACGAACAGGAACGCCTGCTGATCCACGTGGCGGCCGACGTCGCCGGGAAGCGCAGAGCCCGCGGGCTACGGCTGAACCACCCCGAGGCGATCGCCCTGATCACCTCGCATCTCCTGGAAGGCGCCCGCGACGGCCGAACGGTCGCCGAACTGATGGCCTCCGGAAGAAGGGTGCTGACCCGCGACGACGTCATGGACGGCATCCCGGAGATGATCCACGACGTGCAGGTCGAAGCCACCTTCCCGGACGGCACCAAGCTCGTCACCGTCCACGAACCGATCGTCTGACGGGGGCGCGCCGATGATCCCCGGAGAGATCCTGTACGCGGACGGCCCGGTGCCCTTCAACGAGGGGCGCCCCGTCACCCGTCTCACCGTCCTCAACGCGGCGGACCGCCCCGTCCAGGTCGGCTCGCACTACCACTTCGCCGAGGCCAACCCGGGGCTGCGCTTCGACCGCCCGGCCGCCCGCGGGCTTCGGCTCAACATCGCGGCGGGAACCGCCGTACGCTTCGAGCCCGGCATCCCGGTCGACGTCGAACTCGTCCCGCTCGCGGGCCTGCGCGTCGTCCCCGGACTCCGTGGCGACACCGGAGGTGCCCTCGATGCCTGAACTCAGCCGTGCCGTCCACGCCGACCTGTTCGGCCCCACCACCGGCGACCGCATCCGGCTCGCCGACACCGACCTCGTCGTGGAGATCGAGGAAGACCGCTGCGGGGGGCCCGGACTGGCGGGTGACGAGGCCGTGTTCGGCGGCGGCAAGGTGATCCGGGAGTCGATGGGCCAGGCGCGTGCCACCCGGGCGGAAGGCGCTCCCGACACCGTGGTCACCGGGGCGGTCGTCATCGACCACTGGGGCGTCGTCAAAGCCGACATCGGCATACGCGACGGACGGATCACCGGCATCGGCAAGGCGGGCAACCCGGACACGATGGACGGTGTCCATCCCGACCTGGTCATCGGCCCGGAGACCGAGATCATCGCCGGCAACGGCCTGTTCGTCACGGCCGGGGCCATCGACGCACACGTCCACTTCATCTCACCTACCCTCGTGGACCAGGCGCTCTCGGCCGGCATCACCACACTCGTCGGAGGCGGCACCGGCCCGGCGGAGGGGAGCAAGGCCACCACCGTCACCCCCGGCCCATGGCACCTCGCCCGGATGTTCGAGGCGCTGGAGGCCTACCCCGTCAACATCGGCCTGCTCGGCAAGGGCAACACGATGTCCCGCGAGGCCATGCACTCCCAACTGCGCGGCGGCGCACTGGGGTTCAAGATCCACGAGGACTGGGGGGCGACCCCCGCCGTCATCGACGCCTGTCTCGGTGTGTGCGAGGAGACGGGCGCCCAGCTCGCCATCCACACGGACACGCTCAACGAGGCCGGATTCGTCGCCGACACGCTGGCCGCCATCGCGGGGCGCACCATCCACTCGTACCACACCGAAGGCGCCGGAGGCGGGCACGCCCCCGACATCATCACCGTGGTCTCGCAGCCGTACGTCCTGCCCAGCTCCACCAACCCCACGCGCCCGCACACCGCCAACACCGTCGAGGAGCACCTCGACATGCTGATGGTCTGCCACCACCTCAACCCGGCCGTCCCGGAGGACCTCGCCTTCGCCGAGTCCCGGATCCGGCCCTCGACCATCGCGGCCGAGGACATCCTCCACGACCTCGGCGCCATCTCGATCATCTCCTCCGACTCCCAGGCGATGGGGCGCATCGGCGAGGTCATCCTGCGGACCTGGCAGACGGCCCATGTGATGAAACGCCGACGCGGCCCCCTGCCCGGCGACGGCCGGGCCGACAACCACCGCGCACGTCGCTATGTCGCCAAATACACGATCAACCCGGCGATCGCCCAGGGGCTGGACCGGGAGGTCGGTTCGATCGAGACCGGGAAACTCGCCGATCTGGTGCTGTGGGACCCCGCGTTCTTCGGCGTCAAACCACGGACGGTCATCAAGGGCGGTCAGATCGCCTACGCGCAGATGGGCGACGCCAACGCCTCCATCCCCACGCCCCAGCCCGTCCTGCCCCGCCCGATGTTCGGTGCCGTGGGCCGTGCGCCCGCGGCCAACTCCGTCAACTTCGTGGCCGAAGCCGCCGTCACCGACGGGCTGCCCCAGCGGCTGGACCTCGGCAAGCGATTCGTACCGATCACCAGCACCCGGGGGATCACCAAGGCCGACATGCGGGAGAACGACGCGCTGCCGCGGGTCCACGTCGACCCCGACAGCTTCACCGTCACCATCGACGGGGAGCGGGTCGAGCCCGCGCCGGCCGCCGAACTGCCGATGGCCCAGCGCTACTTCCTCTTCTAGGACCGGGAAGGCATCCCATGACCACACGCGCCGCCCTCCTCGTCCTCGCGGACGGCCGCTTCCCCGCCGGCGGTCACGCCCATTCCGGCGGGGCCGAGCCGGCCGTCAGGGCCGGACGCATCCGGGACGCCCGGAGCCTGGCGGACTTCTGTCTCGGCCGGCTGCACACCACCGGCCTCACCGCGGCCGCACTCGCCGCCGCGGCGGCCCACGGGCTGGATCCGCTCGCCCTCGACGAGGCCGCCGACGCCCGGACCCCGTCGCCCGCCCTGCGGACCGTACAACGCAGACTCGGCCGCCAACTGATGCGGGCGGCACGCGCCACCTGGCCGGGTCCCGGGCTGGAGGCCCTCGCCGCGGCCCGGCCGCGGGGCGCCCACCAGCCCGTCGTCCTCGGCCTCACCGCACGGGCAGCGGGTCTGGGGCCCGAGGACGCCGCACACTGCGTGGCGTACGAGACCGTCAGCGGCCCGGCCACCGCCGTGGTCCGCCTGCTCTCCCTGGACCCCTTCGAGGCCACGGCCGTCCTCGCCCGCCTCGTGCCCGCACTCGACCGGGTCGCCGAACAGGCCGCCGCAGCCGCGCGGGAGGGCATCGACGCCCTGCCCGCCGCATCGGCCCCGCTTCTCGACATCACCGCCGAGGCACACGCGGCCTGGCCGGTCCGGCTCTTCGCGTCCTGACCCACCGCCTGCCCCACCGCCGATCCCCATCAGGAGCCGCACCCATGCACCTCGACCACAGCCACCAGGGCCCCGCCGCCGTCAGTGCCGACGCCGCACGCCCCGACGGAGCCCGGCGTGCCCTGCGCATCGGTCTCGGCGGGCCCGTCGGCTCCGGGAAGACCGCGACCGTGGCCGCCCTGTGCCGCGTCCTGCGCGACCGGCTGTCCATAGCCGTCGTCACCAACGACATCTACACCCAGGAGGACGCCGCCTTCCTGCTGCGCAACGCGGTGCTGCCGCCTGAACGCATCCAGGCCGTCGAGACCGGCGCCTGCCCCCACACCGCCATCCGCGACGACATCTCCGCCAACCTGGAAGCCGTCGAGGACCTGGAGAACTCCGTCGGACCGCTGGACCTGATCCTCGTCGAGTCCGGCGGCGACAATCTCACCGCGACCTTCTCCAGAGGACTCGTGGACGCCCAGATCTTCGTCATCGACGTCGCGGGCGGCGACGACATCCCGCGCAAGGGCGGCCCCGGCGTCACCACCGCGGACCTCCTCGTCATCAACAAGACGGACCTCGCCCCGTACGTCGGTTCCGACCTGCGGAGGATGGCCCTGGACGCAGCCGCCCAGCGGGGTGAACTCCCGGTCCTGTTCACCTCCCTGACCACCGCGGACGGTGTCGCGCCCGTGGCCGACTGGGTGCGGGCGCAGCTCGCCGCCTGGGCCGCATGAGCGTCGAGGCGACCGCCCGGATCACCGCCGTCCCCGACGGACGCGGCTCCACGGCGCTGCCCGTCCTGGAGAGCGACGGCCCACTCGCCGTACGCCGGACCAGATCGCCCGAGGCCGCGTACGCGCGCGTCACCGTCGTCGGTGCGATGACCGCGCCCCTCGGCGGTGACCGGCTCGCCGTCGAGGTGCGGGCCGACGCCGGGGCCCGGCTGACGGTCGACTCGGCCGCGGCCACCGTGGCTCTTCCCGGCCCCGGGCCGGACGCGGGTCCCGCGTCGTACGACATCACGCTGAGCGTGGGGGAGGGGGCGGTGCTCCGCTGGCTCCCCGAGCAGCTCGTCTCCGCCCGCGGCAGCGAGCTGGACATGACGACCCGGGTCGAACTCGCTCCGGGCGCGCGCCTGGTGCTGCGGGAGGAGCAGATCCTCGGACGGCACGGCGAGCACACGGGCAGCCTCGCCACCCGGCTCACGGTCCGGCTCGCGGGACGACCGCTTCTGGACCAGAGGCTGGCCTACGGCCCCGCGGCACCGGGCGGCTGGGACGGTGCGGCGGTCCTGGGCGGACACCGGGCCGTCGGCCAGCTGCTGGTCGTCGACCCGGTGTTCGGGGAGGCGCCCGCCGAGCCGGCGCTCCTCGGCGCCGGCGCCGTGCTCACCCCCCTGGCCGGACCCGCCGTACTCGTGACGGCCCTCGCCGCCGATGCCAGGCTGCTGCGCCAGGTACTGGACGAAGCACTGTCCGGGCTGCCGGACGGAGGGTGGGCAGTCCGCCGGGGGAG
>NZ_JBEXWB010000333.1:0-6926 GCF_040629645.1 Streptomyces sp. NPDC005899
GTCCTGATCCTCGTGGCTGATTTCCCGAAGCCGCCCGCTCCCGAGCCGCCGGCTCCGGCGGCCACGCCGCCCGTGCGCTCCGGCGGTTCCTCCAACCGTGTCCGGGCCCGCCTCGCCCGCCTCGGCGTGCAGCGCTCCAGCCCGTACAACCCGGTCCTCGAACCCCTCCTGCGCACCGTCCGCGGCAACGATCCCAAGATCGAGTCCGCCACCCTGCGCCAGATCGAGCGGGCCTACCAGGTCGCCGAACGCTGGCACCGCGGGCAGAAGCGCAAGAGCGGTGACCCCTACATCACCCATCCGCTCGCGGTCACCACGATCCTCGCCGAGCTCGGCATGGATCCGGCCACGCTGATGGCCGGACTGCTGCACGACACGGTCGAGGACACCGAATACGGCCTGGACACCCTGCGCAAGGACTTCGGCGACCAGGTGGCGCTCCTGGTCGACGGCGTGACCAAGCTGGACAAGGTGAAGTTCGGCGAGGCCGCCCAGGCGGAGACGGTCCGCAAGATGGTCGTCGCCATGGCCAAGGACCCCCGGGTCCTCGTCATCAAACTGGCCGACCGCCTGCACAACATGCGCACGATGCGCTATCTCAAGCGGGAGAAGCAGGAGAAGAAGGCCCGCGAGACGCTGGAGATCTACGCGCCGCTCGCCCACCGCCTGGGCATGAACACCATCAAGTGGGAGCTGGAGGACCTCGCCTTTGCGATCCTCTACCCCAAGATGTACGACGAGATCGTCCGCCTCGTCGCCGAGCGCGCACCCAAGCGCGACGAGTACCTCGCCATAGTGACCGACGAGGTCCAGTCCGATCTGCGCGCCGCCCGCATCAAGGCCACCGTCACCGGGCGGCCCAAGCACTACTACAGCGTCTACCAGAAGATGATCGTGCGAGGCCGCGACTTCGCCGAGATCTACGACCTGGTGGGCATCCGCGTCCTCGTCGACACCGTCCGCGACTGCTACGCGGCGCTCGGCACCGTCCACGCCCGGTGGAACCCGGTCCCGGGACGGTTCAAGGACTACATCGCGATGCCGAAGTTCAACATGTACCAGTCCCTGCACACCACGGTGATCGGTCCCAGCGGCAAGCCCGTCGAGCTCCAGATCCGTACGTTCGACATGCACCGCCGGGCCGAGTACGGCATCGCCGCGCACTGGAAGTACAAGCAGGAGGCCGTCGCGGGTGCCTCCAAGGTCCGTACCGACGTCCCCAGGAACACCGGCGGCCGGGGCCAGGACACCGTCAACGACATGGCGTGGCTGCGCCAGCTCCTGGACTGGCAGAAGGAGACGGAGGACCCCAGCGAGTTCCTGGAGTCCCTGCGCTTCGACCTGTCGCGCAACGAGGTGTTCGTCTTCACGCCGAAGGGCGACGTCATAGCGCTGCCGGCGGGGGCCACGCCGGTCGACTTCGCGTACGCCGTCCACACGGAGGTCGGCCACCGGACCATAGGCGCCCGGGTCAACGGACGTCTCGTGCCGCTGGAGTCGACGCTCGACAACGGCGATCTGGTCGAGGTGTTCACCTCCAAGGCGGCCGGCGCCGGGCCCTCCCGCGACTGGCTGCAGTTCGTCAAGTCGCCCCGGGCGCGCAACAAGATCCGCGCCTGGTTCTCCAAGGAGCGGCGCGACGAGGCGATCGAGCAGGGCAAGGACGCCATCGCGCGGGCCATGCGCAAGCAGAACCTGCCGATCCAGCGGATCCTGACCGGCGATTCGCTGGTCACCCTCGCCCACGAGATGCGCTACCCCGACATCTCGTCGCTGTACGCGGCGATCGGCGAGGGCCACGTCGCCGCGGCGGGGGTCGTCCAGAAGCTCGTCCAGGCGCTCGGCGGCGAGGACGCCGCCAACGAGGACCTGGCGGAGAGCTCGCCGCCTTCGCACGGGCGCAACAAGCGCCGCGCCAAGGCGGATCCCGGTGTGGTCGTCAAGGGCGTCGAGGACGTCTGGGTCAAGCTGGCCCGCTGCTGCACGCCCGTACCGGGCGATCCGATCATCGGATTCGTCACCCGGGGGAGCGGGGTCTCCGTGCACCGCGCGGACTGCGTCAACGTCGACTCGCTGTCCCAGCAGCCGGAGCGGATCCTCGACGTCGAATGGGCACCCACCCAGTCGTCGGTCTTCCTCGTCGCCATCCAGGTCGAGGCTCTCGACCGCTCCAGGCTGCTCTCCGACGTCACCCGCGTCCTGTCCGACCAGCACGTCAACATCCTCTCGGCGGCCGTGCAGACGTCCCGCGACCGGGTGGCCACCTCACGCTTCACCTTCGAGATGGGCGACCCCAAGCACCTGGGCCACGTCCTGAAGGCCGTGCGCGGTGTGGAGGGCGTCTACGACGTCTACCGGGTCACCTCGGCCCGCAGGCCGTAGCGAGCAGCGGACGCACGAGAGGGGCTCCTGTACGCGACACGTACAGGAGCCCCTCTCGTGCGGACGGAAGCGTCCGGCCCCGGGGGCCTCAGCCGCCGAACTCCTCCAGGCCCTTCAGCGCCTGGTCCAGCAGCGCCTGACGGCCCTCGAGTTCGCGCGAGAGCTTGTCGGCCCGCGCGTTGTTGCCCGAGGCGCGTGCCGTGTCGATCTGCGTGCGCAGCTTGTCGACGGCGGCCTGGAGCTGACCGGTCAGACCCTCGGCGCGGGCCCGCGCCTCCGGGTTCGTCCGGCGCCACTCGGACTCCTCGGCCTCCTGGAGCGCCCCCTCCACCGCCTGCATCCGCCCCTCGACCTTCGGGCGGGCGTCACGGGGCACATGGCCGATGGCCTCCCAGCGCTCGTTGACGGCACGGAAAGCGGCCCTGGCCGCCTTCAGATCCGTCACCGGCACCAGCTTCTCGGCCTCGGCCGCGAGCTCTTCCTTGAGCTTGAGGTTCTCGCCCTGTTCCGCGTCACGCTCGGCGAAGACACCGCTGCGGGCCGCGAAGAACACGTCCTGCGCGCCGCGGAAGCGGTTCCACAGCTCGTCCTCCGCCTCGCGCTGGGCGCGCCCGGCCGCCTTCCACTCCGTCATCAGGTCGCGGTAGCGGGCGGCTGTCGTGCCCCAGTCGGTGGAGCCGGAGAGCGACTCGGCCTCGGCGACCAGCTTCTCCTTGACCTTGCGGGCGTCCTCCCGCTGGGCGTCCAGCGCGGCGAAGTGGGCCTTGCGGCGCTTGGAGAAGGCGGACCGGGCGTGCGAGAAGCGGTGCCACAGCTCGTCGTCCGACTTGCGGTCGAGACGCGGCAGCCCCTTCCACGTGTCGACGAGCGCCCGCAGCCGCTCGCCGGCGGACCGCCACTGCTCGCTCTGCGCCAGCTCCTCGGCCTCGACGACGAGCGCCTCCTTGGCGCCGCGCGCCTCGTCGGCCTGCTTCGCCTTCTCGAGCCTGCGCTCCTCGCGCCGGGAGTCGACCGTCGCGACGAGTGCGTCCAGCCGCTTGGCGAGCGCGGCGAGGTCACCCACCGCATGGTGCTCGTCGACCTGCTGACGCAGGTGCCCGATCGCCGCCGTGGCGTCCTTCGCCGACAGGTCGGTGGTCTTCACCCGCCGCTCGAGGAGGCCGATCTCGACCACCAGGCCCTCGTACTTGCGCTCGAAGTAGGCCAGGGCCTCCTCCGGGGAACCGGCCTGCCACGATCCGACGACCTGCTCGCCCTCGGCTGTACGCACGTACACGGTGCCCGTCTCGTCGACACGGCCCCACGGGTCGCTGCTCACAGCGCCTCCTCCACCTGATGCATCGAGGGGGTTCGCCCCCCGTGCATCGTCCACAGTTTCCTGGGGCGGGCAGCGCCCGCCCTGCACAACGCCAATCTAGGCGACCGGCCGCCCGGCTGTCCGCACTCAGCGCGGCCGAAATTATCCGGTGCGCACCGGGGAGCCGGGCGGAGCGGCCGCCCGGCCGGTCAGGCCTTCCCGACAGCCGCCTTCTCGATCGTGACGGCCTTCTTCGGAGCACCGTCGGCCGCCCCACCGGTGACGCCGGCCTCGGCGATCTTCTTCACGGCCTTCAGGCCGGCCTCGTCCATGGTGCCGAACGGCGTGTAGCTGGGCGGCAGTTTGGTGTCCTTGTAGACGAGGAAGAACTGGCTGCCGCCGGTCCCCGGCTGGCCGGTGTTCGCCATCGCGACCGCGCCCGCCGGATAGGTCACCGAACCGTCGGAGCCCGCCTTCCCCAGTGCCGTCAGGTTCTCGTCGGGGATCGTGTAGCCGGGACCGCCCGTGCCGTCGCCCTTGGGGTCGCCGCACTGCAGGACGAAGATGCCCTCGGTGGTCAGGCGGTGGCACTTCGTACCGTCGAAGTACCCCTTGTCCGCCAGTGCCTTGAACGAGTTCGTGGTGTGCGGGGTCTTCGCCGCGTCCATCGCGATCTCTATGTCGCCCTGGCTGGTCTTCAGCGACATCGAGTACTTCGCCTTCTTGTCGATCTTCATCGCGGGCTCGGGCGCAGCGCTCTCGCTCGCCGAGGGCGACGCGGACGGGCTCGCCGCCGCCTCCGCGGCCTTCTTGCCGTCGCCGTCGTCGCCGTCGAGGGAGACGTACGCGCCCGCGCCGATGACCGCCACCACGGCCACCGACGAGGCGATGATCACCGTGAGACGCCTGGTCCTCCGGCGCGTCTCCTCCCGGCGCTGCTGCTGCCGCTCGAACTTCTCCCGGGCGAGCTGCCGCCGCCGCTGATCGCTGCTGACCACCGGTTGGTCTCCTTGTACGTCGTGTGATCGGGCCTGGGTTGCCCCGTACGGTATATGGGTTAGCTGTGGAATGAGGAGCGCCGGTAGGCTCTGATCTGCCGCAATCCTCTCCGCGGCCCTCCCGCTACGGACGAACACTAAGGACGATCGTGCTCATTGCCGGGTTCCCCGCCGGGGCCTGGGGGACCAACTGCTACCTGGTCGCCCCCGCCGCAGGCGAGGAGTGCGTGATCATCGACCCCGGCCACCAGGCCGCCCAGGGCGTCGCGGACGCGCTGGAGAAGCATCGGCTCAAGCCCGTCGCCGTCGTGCTCACCCACGGCCACATCGACCATGTCGCCTCGGTCGTCCCCGTCTGCGGCGCCCACGACGTCCCCGCGTGGATCCACCCCCGGGACCGGTACATGATGAGCGACCCGGAGAAGGCACTCGGCCGCTCCATCGGGATGCCGCTCATGGGGGAGCTGACCGTGGGCGAGCCCGACGACGTCCGGGAACTGGCCGACGGGGCCCGGCTGGAGCTGGCCGGCATGGAGTTCGGTGTCGCGCACGCGCCCGGGCATACCAAGGGGTCGGTGACGTTCAGGATGCCCGAGGCCGCGGACGTGCCGCAGGTCCTCTTCTCGGGCGACCTGCTCTTCGCCGGCTCCGTCGGACGCACCGACCTGCCCGGCGGCGACCACGCCGAGCTGCTCGAGTCGCTGGCCCGTGTGTGCCTGCCGCTCGACGACTCGACCGTGGTGCTGTCCGGCCACGGACCCCAGACGACCATCGGCCGCGAGCGCGCCTCCAACCCGTACCTGCACGGACTGGACACAGCGCCCCGCCGAGGAATGTGACGAGAGAAAAACACCGTGAGCACCTTCCAGGCCCCCAAGGGCACGTACGACCTCATCCCGCCGGACTCCGCGAAGTACCTGGCGGTGCGCGAGGCGATCTCCGCACCCCTGAAGAACTCCGGCTACGGCTACGTCGAGACGCCCGGTTTCGAGGACGTCGCCCTCTTCGCGCGCGGAGTCGGTGAGTCCACCGACATCGTGTCCAAGGAGATGTACGCCTTCGAGACCAAGGGCGGCGACAAGCTGGCGCTGCGCCCCGAGGGCACCGCGTCCGTGCTGCGCGCGGCGCTGGAGGCCAACCTGCACAAGGCGGGCAACCTCCCGGTCAAGCTCTGGTACTCCGGCTCGTACTACCGCTACGAGCGCCCGCAGAAGGGCCGTTACCGCCACTTCTCGCAGGTGGGTGCCGAGGCGATCGGGACCGAGGACCCGGCGCTGGACGCCGAGCTGATCATCCTGGCCGACCAGGCGTACCGTTCGCTCGGCCTCGCGCGGTTCCGCATCCTGCTGAACTCGCTGGGCGACAAGGAGTGCCGCCCCGTCTACCGCGAGGCGCTCCAGGGTTTCCTGCGCGACCTGGACCTGGACGAGGAGACCCGCCGCCGCATCGAGATCAACCCGCTTCGGGTGCTCGACGACAAGCGGGCCGACGTCCAGAAGCAGCTGACCGGCGCTCCCATGCTGCGCGACTACCTCTGCGACGCCTGCAAGGCGTACCACGAGGAGGTCCGCGACCTGCTGACGGCGGCGGGCGTGGTCTACGAGGACGACGAGAAGCTGGTCCGCGGCCTCGACTACTACACGCGCACGACCTTCGAGTTCGTCCACGACGGGCTCGGCTCCCAGTCGGCGGTGGGCGGCGGAGGCCGCTACGACGGCCTCTCCGAGATGATCGGCGGCCCCGCGCTGCCGTCCGTCGGCTGGGCCCTCGGGGTGGACCGCACGGTGCTCGCCCTGGAGGCCGAGGGTGTCGAGCTCGACCTGCCCGCCACCACCAGCGTGTACGCCGTCCCGCTCGGCGAGGAGGCCCGGCGCGTGCTCTTCGGCCTGGTCACGGAGTTGCGCAAGGCCGGGGTCGCCACGGACTTCGCGTTCGGCGGCCGGGGGCTCAAGGGCGCGATGAAGAGCGCCAACCGCTCGGGCGCCCGCTACACCGTCGTCGCCGGTGAGCGCGATCTCGCCGAGGGCAACGTCCAGCTCAAGGACATGGAGTCCGGCGAACAGCAGGCCGTCGCGCTCGACGACCTGGTGGCCGTCGTCCGGGGCAAGCTCGCCTGATCCCGCCCGCCTCCGCACCGTGCCCGCCCGGTCCGCCCGGGCGGGCACGGTGCGTGGAGGGGACCGGCCCGCCCGGGAACGTCAACCGTGGCGGCGCTGCGTTCATCCCATGGGACGGTTCGGCGTGGAACG
>NZ_JBEXWB010000334.1:0-6923 GCF_040629645.1 Streptomyces sp. NPDC005899
GGCTGCCCGGTGCCCTCCGGGAGCTCGCGCAGCCTCTTGGTGGCGTCGGCGACCGACACGCCCGGGCGGGCCGCGAGCCACCCGGCCACCAGCGCCAGGGCGGCCGGCTGCCCCTCGCACTCCTCGGCCAGCGCCTCGGCGGTGCGGGGGTCCACGGTGATGCGCACCTGGCCGATGGTGCGGGCGAGCAGCTGGACGGCGGCGTCCGCCTCCAGGCCGCCCAAGGTGCACGGACGGACGCCGGGGATCCCGGTGAGGGGGCCGGTGGATGTGGCGACGACCAGGCAGTCCGGGTTGTCCGGCAGCAGCGGGTCGACCTGTTCCGCGTCCACGGCGTCGTCCAGGAGGATCAGGGCGCGGCGGGCGGCGAAGGCCTCGCGGACCATCGCGGAGAGTTCGTCCTCGTCCGCCCCGGGCGGGGCGGAGACCTGGAGCAGGTCCAGGAGGGCGCGTGCGGTGCGCTCGGTGGGCACCCGCTCGCCGCCGGGCTCGGTGAGCCCGATGACGTACACGCCGTCGGGGTAGTCGCCGGGTGCCACGAGCCGGCGGGCGAGCTCGGCGGCGAGGGCCGTGCGTCCGGAGCCGGGGCGCCCGGCGATCAGCAGGACCCGGGCCCGGGCGGCCTTGCGGCCCGCCAGGGTGTCGAGGCCCGCGCGTTCGACGTCCGCCTGAAGGTCTTTCAGCTCTCTGCCGCGGCCCAGGAGCGGGGGTGGATTCGCGCCGGACGGTACTTCGGTCCCCGCCGGTCCCGCCGCTCCGGCCGGTCCGCTGGTGTCCACCGCCTGATCGGTCACGAGCCACGCTCCACTTCACTGCACGCGGTTGCCCGCCGGAAGTCCGGCCGGGGCCTTTCGAGCGTAGTTCAGTGGTGTGGTGGATCACGGCCGAGCGCGGCAGCCGGATCCCTCGATCGGATGAGCGTTTCTTACGACCGGACGACCGGACGGGCTACGGGCGCGAGGCGGGACGTCCGCCGGACGGGACCCACGCGGACCGGACGTCCTTCAGGCCGGTCCTCGTGGCCGCCCCGCGGAGGGAGCGGCCACGGAGACGGCGGGATGGGCGGGACCCGTCCCCACGAGGACCGGTCAGGCCTCGAACGGCCGGGCGGGCCACGGCGCCTCGGCCGGGCGCAGCGAGTCCGGCCCGTCGCCCGCGAGCACCGCGGTGAGCGAGAGGACGCCCACCACGAGGCAGTTGTTGTGCAGGTCCCCGGCGAGCACACCGCGTACGAGCTCCGGCAGCGGCACCCGGGCCAGCTCCATGTCCGCCTCCTCCTCCGCGACCTCGAAGCGCTCGCCCTCCGCCTCGGAGAGGTCCCGTGCCAGGAAGATGCGCACCGCCTCGTCGCAGCCGCCGGGGGAGGTGTAGACGTCGGTCAGCACCCGCCAGTCCTCCGCCTTGACGTGCGCCTCCTCGTACAGCTCGCGCTGGGCGGCGTGCAGCGGATTCTCCCCCGGGACGTCGAGGAGTCCGGCCGGGATCTCCCACAGCTTGTGGCGGACCGGGTGCCGGTACTGGCGCAGGACGACGACCCGGTCGTCCCCGTCCAGGGCGAGCACGGCGACGGAACCGGGGTGGACCTGGTAGTCGCGGCTGTGGACGCTGCCGTCGGGCATCACCACGTCGTCGGTGCGGACACTGGTCTTCGCGCCGGTGAAGGGGGTCACCGTCGCGGTGACCTGCCACTCCTCGGGGGTGTCCTGGATACCCATGTACGTCCTCCCACGAACGGAAAAACAAGAACCGGGGCACGCATCCGGTGAAGGATCCGTACCCCGGTCAACCGTATCGCCTACGCGCCGGTGCCCGTTCCGCGAGCCGCGGCCTGACGCGCCACGGCGGCCTTCACCAGGCCGGCGAAGAGCGGGTGCGGACGGGTCGGGCGGGAGCGGAGCTCCGGGTGCGCCTGGGTGGCGACCAGGTAGGGGTGGGTCTCGCGCGGGTACTCGACGTACTCGACGAGCTTGTTGTCCGGGGACGTGCCGGAGAAGACCAGTCCGGCCTTCTTCTCCAGCTCCGCGCGGTAGGCGTTGTTCACCTCGTAGCGGTGGCGGTGGCGCTCGTCCACGTACGGCCGGCCGTCGTACGCCTCACGGACGAGGGAGCCCTCGGCGAGCTTCGCCGGGTACAGGCCGAGCCGCATGGTGCCGCCCAGGTCGCCCGCGCCCTCCACGTACGCGAGCTGCTCCTCCATCGTGGAGATGACGGGGTGGCCCGTGGCGGCGTCGAACTCGGTGGAGTTGGCGTCGGGGATCCCGGCGAGGTTGCGCGCGGCCTCGATCACGATGCACTGAAGGCCCAGGCAGAGGCCCAGGAGCGGCACCCGGTTCTCGCGGGCGTACTGGATGGCGCCGACCTTGCCGGTCACCCCGCGCTCGCCGAAGCCGCCGGGGATGCAGACGGCGTCGACGTCGCCCAGTGCCTTCCGGGCGCCCGCCGGGGTCTTGCAGTCGTCGGAGGCGACCCACTTGACCTTGACGCGCGCCTTGTTCGCGAAGCCGCCGGCCCGGATGGCCTCGGTGACCGAGAGGTAGGCGTCGGGCAGGTCGATGTACTTGCCGACCAGGGCGACGGTGACCTCGTGGTCGGGGTTGTGGACGCGGTCCAGCAGGTCGTCCCAGGTGGTCCAGTCGACGTCGCGGAAATGCAGGTCGAGCTTGCGCACGACGTAGGCGTCGAGGCCCTCGGTGTGCAGGACCTTGGGGATGTCGTAGATCGACTTGGCGTCCACGCAGGCCACCACGGCGGCCTCGTCGACGTCGCACATCAGCGAGATCTTGCGCTTGATGGCCGTCGGTACGTCGCGGTCGGCGCGCAGCACGATGGCGTCGGGCTGGATGCCGATGTTGCGCAGGGCGGCGACCGAGTGCTGCGTCGGCTTGGTCTTCAGCTCGCCGGACGGGCCGATGTAGGGCAGCAGCGAGATGTGCACGACGAAGACGTTGTCGCGGCCGACCTCGTGGCGGACCTGGCGGACCGTCTCGAGGAACGGCAGCGACTCGATGTCGCCGACGGTGCCGCCGACCTCGGTGATGACGACGTCCACGTCGTCGGTCGCCATGCGGCGGATGCGGTGCTTGATCTCGTTGGTGATGTGCGGGATGACCTGGACGGTGTCGCCGAGGTACTCGCCGCGCCTCTCCTTGGCGATCACGGTGTTGTAGACCTGGCCCGTGGTGACGTTGGCCGAGCCGTCGAGGTCGACGTCCAGGAAGCGCTCGTAGTGGCCGATGTCCAGGTCGGTCTCGGCGCCGTCGTCGGTGACGAACACCTCACCGTGCTGGAAGGGGTTCATCGTGCCCGGGTCGACGTTGAGATAGGGGTCGAGCTTCTGCATGGTGACCCGCAGGCCACGCGCCTTGAGCAGGGCACCCAGGCTGGAGGCAGTCAGACCCTTGCCGAGGGAGGAGGCGACACCCCCGGTGACGAAGATGTGCTTGGTCGTCGTGGATGTGGGCTGCATAGCCAAAGGGGGCTCCCGTGGTCGCGATCGTGAGGTGCGTGCCGGCGTGCCGTACGGAGTTCTCCGGAGGTGCCGTCGCTGCGGTTCGGGGGCCTCGTCCACTGTCGGGACGACCACCGGTCCACGGGCTACCAGGGTAACAGCGACGAAGAGGGGCCGCTTCCGGCCACGCCTCGTCCAAGGTCGGCACAGGATCGCCGCACTCGTTTCCCGTCCCACCCATTAGCTCGGCCGAGGCGGAGAACAACTGGTGGACAGTCGCGCACAACCCCCGACCGCGTCGTATCCTGCTCGGACACTCGCTGCCGAGTTGGCCGGCCCAGCGGCTCCACACCAGCCCGCTCACCCGTGCAAGAGCTCGTCGGTTCTACTACAACGACCCCTTGACCAGCAGTAAGCGCCCTGCGGGGCGACATGGCCGTTCGACTGGAGACGCACGTGGCCGGGCGCATCGAGGATTACGCACTCATCGGAGACATGCAGACCGCAGCCCTGGTCTGCCGGGACGGCACGGCTGACTGGCTGTGCCTGCCCCGCTTCGACTCGCATGCCATTTTCGCCGGGCTCCTCGGCACCGAGGAGCATGGTTTCTGGCGGCTGGGACCCGCCCGTCCGGAGGGCGCGGAGCCCCCGGTCGCGGACCGGCGCCGCTACCGCGGGGACTCCCTCGTCCTGGAGTCGGAGTGGGACACCCCCCGCGGCACCGTCCGCGTGACGGATTTCATGCCGCCGCGTGACGGGGCACCGCAGCTGATCCGCATCGTCGAGGGCGTGAGCGGCCGTGTGCCGATGCGCTCCGAACTGCGGATGCGCTTCAGTTACGGGCGGGTCACCCCCTGGGTGCACAAGGTGGACGGCCGCACGGTCGCCGTCGCCGGCCCGGACTCCGTCTGGCTGGACACCCCGGCCGACACCTACGGCCAGAACCTGACGACGTACTCCGACTTCACGGTGGCGCCCGGCGACCGGGTCGCGTTCACCATCAGCTGGCAGCCCTCGCACAACGAGCCGCCCGCCGTCCCCGACCCCGAGGGCTCCCTGGAGGCCACGGAGCACTTCTGGCGCGAGTGGGTCGAGCAGTGCACCTATCACGGCCCCTACCGGGAGGCCGTGGTCCGCTCGCTGATCACCCTGAAGGCGCTGACCTACGCCCCGACCGGCGGCATCGTCGCGGCCCCGACCACCTCCCTGCCGGAGGACATCGGCGGCTCCAGGAACTGGGACTACCGCTACACCTGGCTGCGGGACGCCGCCATCACCCTCTCCTCCCTGCTGCGCACCGGCTACCGCGAGGAGGCCCGCGCCTGGCGCGAGTGGCTGCTGCGGGCCGTCGCGGGCGACCCGGAGAACCTGCAGATCATGTACGGCATCGCGGGCGAGCGGGAGCTCGGCGAGGCGGAGCTGGACTGGCTGCCCGGCTACGAGGGCTCCGGCCCCGTCCGGGTGGGCAACGGCGCGGCGAACCAGTTGCAGCTCGACGTGTACGGCGAGGTCACCGAGGCGCTCCACCTGGCGCACATGACGGGGCTGACCCGCAACGACTACGCGATGGGCCTCCAGCTCAAGCTCATCGAGTACCTCGAGCACCACTGGGAGGAGCCGGACGAGGGCATCTGGGAGGTGCGCGGGCCGCGCCGCCACTTCGTGCACTCGAAGGTGATGGCCTGGGTCGCGGTCGACCGCACGATCAAGCTGATCGAGTCCGGTGACGCAGAGGGGCCGCTGGAGCGGTGGCTCCAGTTGCGCGAGGACATCCACCGCGACGTCTGCGAGCGGGGTTACGACAAGGAACGCAACACCTTCACGCAGTCGTACGGCTCCAAGGAACTCGACGCCTCCCTGCTGCTGATTCCGCAGATGGGCTTCCTGCCGCCCGACGACAAGCGGGTCATCGGCACGATCGAGGCGATCCAGCGGGAGCTGTCCACGGAGGACGGGTTCGTCCGGCGTTACCCCACCGAGGGCGAGGACGCGGGTGTGGACGGCCTGGAGGGCGACGAGGGGGCGTTCCTGGCCTGCTCGTTCTGGCTGGCGGACGACCTGGCGATGATCGGCCGGGTCGACGAGGCCCGCCGGCTCTTCGAGAAGCTGCTCTCCCTGCGCAACGACCTGGGACTGCTGGCCGAGGAGTGGGACTCCGGGCTCCAGCGCCAGGTGGGGAACTTCCCGCAGGCCTTCAGCCACGTGCCGCTGATCGACACGGCGCTGCGGCTGACGGCGAGCGGGGCGTACGTGGGCTGACCCCTCGCCCGCCGGAGTGGAGCGGGGCCCCGGGCGGCGCACCGTCGTCCGGGGCCCCGGCGCGGGCGGCGACGTCGTCCCCAGGACGACGGTGCCGCGCCCGTCCCGGCCCGCGTGTGCTCCCGGCGTCGGCGTCACGCTGCCGGGGGCCCTGGTGCGGCGGTCCGCCGCGGGGCCGGTAGCTTCCTGACCGGGGGTTTTTCCCGTCGCACGCGAGCGGAAGCAGGAGGCCGGACCGGTGGAGACAGAAGGCGGGATCACCGTGCGGCGGGCCCTGGAGCTGCCGGGGCTGCGCGCCGGACTGCCCGAGGTGCTGTCCGGCGCCGACCGGCTGGACCGTACGGTGCGCTGGGTGCACGCGGGCGAGGCACCGAACCTCCCCGCCCTCCTGAAGGGCGGGGAACTGCTGCTGACGACAGGGCTGGCGCTCGGCTCGCGCCCCGCCGAGCAGCGCTCCTACGTCCGCAGGCTGGCCGACCGGGGCATCGCCGCGCTGATCGTGGAGCTCGGCCCGCGCTTCGGCCGGCTGCCCGTGGCGATCGTGGACGCCGCGCGCGCGGCGGGGCTGCCGCTCGTCCAGCTGCACCGGGAGGTGCCGTTCGTCGCGGTGACCGAGGAGATCCACACCGAGATCGTCAACGGGCACTACGCCCTGCTCCGGCGGGCGGAGGAGGTGCACCGGCGCTGCACCCGGGCGGTGCTCGACGGCGGCGGGGTGCCGCAGGTCCTGGGGATCCTGGCGGACTTCACGGCCAACCCCGTCTTCCTGGAGACGCCCGACGGCCGGCTGCTGTACGCGGCCGGCACCGGGACCGCGCCGGTGGGTGCCGACCCGCTGCAGGTCTGGGCCGGGTTGCGCGGTGGCCGGGAGGACCGCGAGACGCCGCCCACCGGAGCCGTGCTGGTGGAGGTGCCCGGCGGCGGTCGGGGTGCCGGCTCCGTACGGGCGCGGCTGGTGCTGCTCGCCGTGGCGGGGCCGCTGACGGTGGTGCACCGGATGGCCGCCGAGCGGGCCGCGGGGATCCTGGCGGTCGTCCTGATGCAGGCCCGCCAGGAGGAGGAGCTGGCGGCACGGGGGCGGGGGGACTTCCTGACCGACCTCGCCGAGGGCCGGATCGCCCCCGGGGACGCGCCCGCGCAGGCCGGGGTGCTGGGGTTCATCCCGCCCGGATGAGCGGCTCGTCGTCCGTCACAAGAACCCTGATCACGACTCTCC
>NZ_JBEXWB010000335.1:0-6908 GCF_040629645.1 Streptomyces sp. NPDC005899
TCGACCCGGCGGACATCACCGGGCCCGTGATGCTGTGGCACGGCGAGAAGGACGTGTTCTCACCGGTCGGCCACTCCCGCTGGCTGGCCGGCCGGCCGAACACCGGGCGCGCGGGGTCGTCCGCGCGCACCGGGGTCACCAGGATGTCGATGACTCCCCCGCAGGTCAGGCCGACCGCGAAGGCGTCGTCGTCGCTGTAGCCGAAGCGCTCGCGGACGGTGATGCCGTCCGCGAGGGCCTGCCGGCACAGCTCGTAGACCGCGCCCTCCACACATCCGCCGGAGACCGACCCGACGGCCGTGCCGTCGCCGTCGACCGCGAGTGCGGCGCCCGGCTGCCGGGGGGCGCTGCCGCCGACCGCGACGACGGTCGCCACGGCGAACGCGCGTCCCTGCCCGACCCACCGGTGGAGCTCTTCGGCGATGTCCAGCATGGCGTGTCTCCTTCTGACAGAGGTGTACGGGGCGGGCCGGGCGTCAGTTGACGCCCAGCCAGCTCTCGATCGGGTGCAGGGCGAAGTAGACGGCGAAGACCAGCGTCAGCGCCCACATGAAGGCACCGACCTCACGGGCCCTTCCCTGCGCGAGCTTGATGGCGGCGTACGAGATGACGCCCGCGGCGACACCGGTGGTGATGGTGTAGGTGAACGGCATCAGGACGACGGTGAGGAAGACCGGTACGGCGACGGAGCGGTCGCTCCAGTCGACGTGCCGGGCGTTCTGCATCATCATCGCGCCGATGATGACCAGTGCGGCGGCGGCCACCTCGGCCGGCACGATCGCGGTCAGCGGGGTGAAGAACAGGCAGGCGGCGAAGAAGAGTCCGGTGACGACGGACGCCAGGCCGGTGCGGGCCCCCTCCCCCACCCCGGTCGCCGACTCCACGAAGACCGTCTGGCCGGAGCCTCCGGCGATACCGCCGATCGCCCCGCCCGCGCCGTCGATGAACAGCGCCTTCGACAGGCCCGGCATCCGGCCCCTGTCGTCCGCGAGGTTCGCCTCGGTGCCGACGCCGATGATGGTGGCCATGGCGTCGAAGAAGCCCGCCAGCACGAGGGTGAAGACGATCATGCCGACCGTCATGACGCCCACGTCGGCCCAGCCGCCGAACTCGACGTCGCCGAAGAGCGAGAAGTCCGGGTTGGAGACCGCGCTGCCGCTCAGCTCGGGCGGTCCGCTGCTCCAGGCCTTCGGGTCGATGTCGACGACCGCGTTCAGGACGACCGCGACGGCGGTCCCGACCACGATGCCGATGAGGATGGCGCCCGGGACGTTACGTGCCTGGAGCATGAAGATGAGCAGCAGGGTCACGGCGAACACCAGGACCGGCCACCCGGTGAGTTCGCCGGCGGGGCCCAGGGAGAGCGGGGTCGCCGTGCCCTGGTGGACGAAGCCGGCCTTGACGAGGCCGATGAGGGCGATGAAGAGCCCGATGCCGATGGTGATGCCGTGCTTCAGCGCGAGCGGGATCGCGTTCATGATCAGTTCGCGGAGGCCGGTGACGACCAGCAGGCAGATCACCACACCGTAGACCACGCACATGCCCATGGCCTGTTGCCAGGTCATGGCGGGGGCGACCTGCGAGGCGAGTACCCCGGAGACGCTGAGGCCGGCGGCGAGCGCGAGGGGCACCTTGCCGACGAATCCCATCAGCAGGGTGGTGGCGGCCGCCGCGAGGGCGGTGGCGGTGATCAGTCCGGGCTGCCCGAGCATCTGCCCGTCGACGTCCTTGCCGCCCAGGATGAGCGGGTTGAGCAGGAGGATGTACGCCATGGCCATGAAGGTCGTGACGCCGCCGCGCACCTCGCGCGCGACGGTCGATCCTCGTTCGGATATGTGGAAGTACCGGTCGAGCCAGGACCGTCCGGCGGGGACGCGCGAGCCGGGGCCCGCGTCCTCCGCGCCCGTCCTGGGTTCCACTGACTGCTGGGTCATGTTGCCTGACTCCCAAGGTTCACAGGGGCACCCGCGTGGAGCTGTCGTGACTGCGGGATTTGGGATGACTGCGCGGCGGCACGACCCGGGGGACGGCCCGAGACGAACTACGTGGTGCAGGCGGAGCGGTGGTGCGTGGGACTCCGGGCGGCGGGCGGTGCGGGAAGTGTGACGTTCGCGGCAGGCGCGCACCGCCCGGAGCGTGGTGGGGGCCCCTCAGGTCCCGGTGATGTGCTCGGGGCGCACCGGGGTCCTGTTGAGCTCGAGCCCCGTCGCGTTCCGGATCGCCGCGAGGACGGCCGGGGTGGACGACAGGGTCGGGGCCTCGCCGATGCCGCGCAGCCCGTACGGGGCGTGGTCGTCGGCGAGTTCGAGCACGTCGACCGGGATGGTCGGGGTGTCGAGGATGGTGGGGATCAGGTAGTCCGTGAAGGACGGGTTGCGCACCTTCGCGGTCTTCGGGTCGACGATGATCTCCTCCATGACGGCGACCCCCAGCCCCTGGGTGGTGCCGCCCTGGATCTGGCCCTCGACCGACAGCGGGTTCAGGGCCTTGCCGACGTCCTGCGCGCAGGCGAGCTCGATGACCTTGACCAGTCCGAGCTCGGTGTCGACCTCCACGACCGCGCGGTGCGCGGCGAAGGAGTACTGGACGTGGCCGTTGCCCTGCCCGGTGCGCAGGTCGAAGGGTTCCGTGGGCCGGTGGCGCCACTCCAGTTCGACGTCGACGGCCTCGTCCTCCAGCACCTCGGCGAGGGAGGCGAGCACCTCCCCGCCGTCGGTGACGACCTTGCCGCCCTCCAGGAGGAGTTCGGCGGTGGCCCACGCGGGGTGGTACGTGCCCAGCTTGCGGCGGCCCATCTCCAGGACGCGCTCGCGCACGGCCTCGCAGGAGTTCTTCACGGCGCCGCCGGTGACGTACGTCTGGCGGGACGCGGAGGTGGATCCGGCGGAGCCGACCCGGGTGTCGGCCGGCTGGATGGTGACCTGGCTGACCCCCAGCTCGGTACGGGCGATCTGGGCGTGGACGGTGACCCCGCCCTGCCCGACCTCGGCCATCGCGGTGTGCACGGTGGCGACGGGTTCGCCGTTGACGACCTCCATGCGCACCCGGGCGGTGGAGTAGTCGTCGAAGCCCTCGGAGAACCCGACGTTCTTCAGGCCGACGGCGTAGCCGACGCCCCGCACGACGCCCTCGCCGTGGGTGGTGTTGGAGAGCCCGCCGGGCAGCGCGCGCACGTCGACGGTGCCGCCCCCCGCGCCGGCCGAGAGCCACTGCTGCTCGGGCGGCAGGGGACGGGCCTTGACGCGGCGCAGCAGTTCGGCGACGGGGGCCGGCGAGTCGACGCGCTGGCCGGTGGGCAGCAGGGTGCCCTGCTCCATGGCGTTGCGCTGCCGCAGTTCGACCGGGTCCATGTCGAGCGCCGCGGCGAGCTTGTCCATCTGCGCCTCGTAGGCGAAGCACGCCTGGACGGCGCCGAAGCCGCGCATGGCGCCGCAGGGCGGGTTGTTGGAGTAGAGGGCGATCGCCTCGATGTCGACGTCCTCGACGGCGTACGGTCCGACCGCCAGCGAGGAGGCGTTGCCGACGACGGCCGGGGAGGCGGAGGCGTACGCGCCGCCGTCCAGCACGATCCGGCACTTCATGTGCGTGAGCTTGCCGTCCTTGGTGGCGCCGTGCTCGTAGTGGAGCTTCGCCGGGTGCCGGTGGACGTGCCCGAAGAAGGACTCGAAGCGGTTGTAGACCATCTTCACGGGCTTGCCGGTGCGCAGCGCCAGCAGGCAGGCGTGGATCTGCATCGACAGGTCCTCGCGGCCGCCGAAGGCGCCGCCGACGCCGGAGAGCGTCATGCGGACCTTGTCCTCGGGGAGTCCGAGGACGGGGGCGATCTGGCGGAGGTCGGAGTGCAGCCACTGGGTGGCGACGTACAGCTCGACGCCGCCGTCCTCGGACGGCACGGCGAGGCCGGACTCGGGGCCGAGGAAGGCCTGGTCCTGCATGCCGAAGACGTAGTCGCCGGTCACGATCACGTCGGCCCGCCCGGCGGCCGCCTCGGCGTCGCCGCGGACGATGGGCTGGCGGTGGACGATGTTGGGGTGCGGGACGTGGCCGATGTGGTGGTCGGTGCGGCCCTCGTGGATCAGGATCGCGTCGGGGGCGGTCGCGGACGCCTCGTCCGTGACGACCGGCAGCTCCGCGTAGTCGATTCTGATCCTGGCCGCGGCGCGGCGCGCGGTCTCGGGGTGGTCCGCGGCGACCAGGGCGACCGGTTCGCCGTGGTGGCGGACCTTGCCGTGGGCGAGGACGGGGGTGTCCTGGATCTCGAGGCCGTAGTTCTTCATCGCGGCGGGCAGGTCGTCGTAGGTCAGCACGGCGTACACGCCGGGGGTGGCGAGGGCCTCACCGATGTCGATCGACCGGATCTCGGCGTGCGCGACCGTGGAGCGCAGCGTGTGCCCCCACAGCATGTCCTCGTGCCACATGTCGGAGGAGTACGCGAACTCGCCGGTGACCTTGAGGGTGCCGTCGGGGCGGAGCGTGGACTCGCCGATGCCACCGCTCGTCCGGGAGCCCTGGGTGATCGTGGTGGGGGTGCCGGCCGGCACGGACGTGGCTCGTGGGTTCGCCGTGGTCATCGGACCGCCTCTTCCTGACGGGCGGCCGCGAGGCGGACCGCGTCGAGGATCTTCTCGTAACCCGTGCAGCGGCACAGGTTGCCGGAGAGCGCCTCGCGGATGTCCTGGTCGGACGGGGACGGGTGTGCCTCGAGCAGCTCGTCGGCGGCCACCAGGAGGCCGGGGGTGCAGAAGCCGCACTGCACGGCGCCCGCGTCGATGAATGCCTGCTGGACGGGGGAGAGCTCCGCGGCCTCGGCGCTCCGTCCGTCGGCCGGCCTGGCCTGCCACCGCCGGGCGGCGTCGAGCGGGGTGCCGCAGGCGCCCGAGGCGCAGCTCGCGCCGGGGTGGGCGTCGTCGCGGTGCCTGGCGTAGTCGGCGAGTCCCTCCACCGTGACGACCTCGCGGCCCTCCGCCTGGCCCGCCGCGACGAGGCAGGAGCAGACCGGCACGCCGTCGAGGCGGACGGTGCAGGACCCGCACTCGCCCTGTTCGCAGGCGTTCTTCGATCCGGGCAGGCCCATGCGCTCACGCAGGACGTAGAGGAGGGATTCACCCTCCCAGACGTCGTCGGCTTCCTGCTCGCGGCCGTTGACCGTGAAATTCACTCGCATGGTTAAGCAGCTCCTTCGAGGGTGCGGCCCGCGCCGCGGTACTGCTCCCAGGTCCACCCCAGCGTGCGCCGGGCCATGATGCCGACCGCGTGCCTGCGGTAGGCGGCGGTGCCCCGTACGTCGTCGATGGGGTTGCAGGCCCCGGAGGCCAGCTGGGCGAACTGTGCGGCGACCGAGGGCGTGATGACCTTGCCGCTCTCCCAGAAGCCGCCCTCCTCCAGCGCGGCGTTCAGGAACTCCTCGGCGGCCGTGGCCCGGACCGGGGTCGGGGCCGCGGATCCGATGCCGGTGCGCACCGTGCGGGTCTCCGGGTGGAGGGCCAGGCCGAAGGCGCAGACGGCGATGACCATCGCGTTGCGCGTGCCGACCTTGGAGTACTGCTGGGGGCCGTCGGCCTTCTTGACGTGCACGGCCCGGATCAGTTCGTCCGGCGCCAGTGCGTTGCGCTTGACGCCGATGTAGAAGGCGTCGATCGGGATCATGCGCGTCCCCCGTACGGAGCACGCCTCGACCTCGGCGCCCGCGGCGAGCAGCGCCGGGTGGGCGTCGCCCGCCGGGGAGGCGGTGCCGAGGTTGCCGCCGACACCGCCCCGGTTGCGGATCTGCGGCGAGGCGACGGTGTGCGAGGCCAGGGCGAGACCGGGCAGCTCGGTCCGCAGGTGCTCCATGACGTCGCTGTACGGCACGGAGGCGCCGAGCCGCACGGTGTCCTGGCCGACCTGCCACTCGGACAGCTCGCCGATGCGGTTCAGATCCATGAGGTACTCGGGGCGCCGGTGGTCGAAGTTGATCTCGACCATCACGTCGGTGCCACCCGCGATGGGCACAGCCGTCGGGTGCTCGGCCTTGGCGGCGAGCGCCTCCTCCCAGCAGGCGGGGCGAAGGAAGTCCATGAGTGGCTCTCTTCTCAGTCTCTCGTGCGCTGGGGCTGGGGTGCGGCCGGCCCTCGACGTGTCGTTCATGTCTTGTTCACGCGGTGTGTGAGCCAGTACACAAGCCTTGGGCCATTCGGTGCAGTCACCGAAACCATGAAGGAATTGGCTGGCCGGCGTCCCGGTCTTGTAGATTCGAACGAATGGCGGGTATCGGTAACCTCACCGCAATTCACAGGTATCCCCAGCTGTCCCCCGCACCAACGAGGAAGAACGGCGGCAACCGACGATGCGGCTCCGCGCACTGCTGGACACCGACGCGCTGGGCCTGCGGCTGCTCGGCGGGGCGGACGAGCTGGACCGTTCGGTCCGGGGCGTCATGACGACCGACCTGCGCGACCCCAGCCGCTACCTCTCCGGGGGTGAGCTCGTCCTCACGGGACTGGCCTGGCGCCGGGACGCCGCGGACTCCGAGCCCTTCGTCCGGCTCCTGGCGGGCGCCGGGGTCGCCGGGCTCGCCGCGGGCGAGGCGGAGCTCGGGGCGGTCCCGGACGACCTGGTCGAGGCGTGCCTGCAGCACCGGCTGCCGCTCTTCGCCGTCCACGAGACCGTCGCGTTCGCGACGATCACCGAGCACGTGGTGCGCCAGGTGTCCGGGGAGCGGGCCGGGGACCTGGCCGCGGTCGTCGACCGCCACCGCCGGCTGATGACCTCGGGGCCGGCGGGCGGCGGACCCGAGGTGGTCCTCGACCTGCTCACCTCCGACCTGGACCTGCGGGCCTGGGTCCTCTCCCCCACCGGCCGCCAGGTCGCCGGCGCCGGGAAGCCGCTGGCCGGGCCCGTCGGCGCGGAGCTGGCCGGCCGCCACCTCG
>NZ_JBEXWB010000336.1:0-6885 GCF_040629645.1 Streptomyces sp. NPDC005899
GCCCGGCGGCCGCGGCCCGCCTGATCGCGGCCTCCCGGCCCCGTACGTACCAGATGCCGATCAGGCCGAGCCCGGCTCCGGTCAGGCAGGTCCAGATCCACCACGTGTGGCCGTGGTCGTCGAACCATCCGTAGAAGGGGAGCTGCGCGAGGAAGAGGACGAACCAGAGGATCGTGCCTCCGGTGACGGTGGCGACGACGGGGCCCTCCAGGGGCTCGGGCGCCTCGTGCTTCGGTGTCCACTTCTGCATGGGATCAGTCTAGGGCTCGGCTTCGCACCGGCGTCCGGGCCGGTCGGCGGTGCGGCGGGCGGGCAGTCGGCCCAGGGGTCTACGCGCGGAGATAGCGATCTTCGCTTTATGTATTCATACTGAATCCGCTTACGACTGTCTCGATTTATTCGTGTGAAAGTCCAAAGCTGACCCCTCTCCCCCTCTACGTCATGACTGAGGTCCCCACATGCCCCCCTCGGCCACCGCTCCGGTCGACTCCGCGCCGCCGCCGGCTCCCCAGCCGCACAACGGACTGGACCGCTACTTCAAGATCTCCGAGCGGGGGTCGTCGGTCGCCCGCGAGATCCGTGGCGGATTCGCCACCTTCTTCGCGATGGCGTACATCATCGTGCTGAACCCGATCATCCTCGGCAGCGCGAAGGACATGTACGGGCACCAGCTCGACGGCGGCCAGCTCGTCACGGCCACCGTGCTGGCGGCCGCCTTCTCCACCCTCCTGATGGGCGTCATCGGCAACGTGCCGATCGCGCTCGCCGCCGGACTCGGCGTCAACACCGTCGTCGCCCTCCAGCTCGCCCCCCGGATGAGCTGGGCCGACGCGATGGGCATGGTCGTCCTCGCCGGCATCGTCGTGATGCTGCTGGTCGCGACCGGGCTGCGCGAGCGGGTGATGAACGCCGTCCCGAAATCGCTCCGCAAGGGCATCGCCATCGGGATCGGCCTGTTCATCCTGCTGATCGGCCTGGTCGACTCGGGCTTCGTCTCCCGCATGCCCGACGCGGCGCACACCACCGTGCCGCTGCAGCTCGGCAGTGACGGCCACCTCAACGGCTGGCCGGTGCTCGTCTTCGTCCTCGGCACGCTGCTCACCCTCGCGCTGATCGTCCGCAAGGTGCCGGGCGCGATCCTCATCTCCATCGTCGCCATGACCGTCGTTGCGCTGGTCATCGACGCGGTCGCGGACCTGCCCGCCGAGGCCTGGGGGCTGACCGTCCCCCAGTGGCCCGGCAACCCGGTCTCCTCCCCGGACTTCGGGCTGATCGGCCAGGTCAGCCTGTTCGGCGGCTTCCACAAGGTCGGCGTGCTGACCGGTGTCCTCTTCGTCTTCACCGTGCTGCTGTCCTGCTTCTTCGACGCGATGGGCACCATCCTCGGCGTCGGCGACGAGGCGAAGCTCATGGAGAAGGACGGCACCTTCCCGGGGATCAACAAGGTCCTGTTCATCGACGGCGTGGCCGTCGCCGCGGGCGGCGCCACCTCCTCCTCCGCCACGACCTGCTTCGTCGAGTCCACGGCGGGCGTCGGCGAGGGGGCCCGGACCGGTGTCGCCAGCGTCGTGACCGGACTGCTCTTCACGGTGTCGCTGTTCCTGACACCCCTGGCGACGATGGTCCCCTCGCAGGCCGCCACCCCGGCACTGGTCGCGGTCGGCTTCCTCATCCTCGCGGGCTCCGTACGGGACATCGACTGGAGCGACCTCACGCTCGCGATCCCGGCCTTCCTCGCGATGCTGATGATGCCGCTGACCTACTCGATCACCAACGGCATCGGCATCGGCTTCATCGCCTTCAGCGTGCTGCGCCTGGTGGCGGGCCGTGGCCGGGAGGTCCCGGCGGCGATGTACGCCGTCTCCGCGGTCTTCGTCTTCTACTACGCGATGCCGGCCCTCGGCCTCACCTGAGCCCGCCCGCACCGACCCCCACGGGGCGGATGCCCGTCACGTCACCCGGTCGGCCGGGCCGGACTGACGGGGGTCCGCCCCGTAGAACTTCTCCGTCTCGTCGACGGCGGCGTTGAAGCGTTCGTCGAAGTCGTCGCGGACCAGCGTGCGGACCACGTAGTCCTGGACGCTCATGCCGCGTCTGGCGGCGTGGCGGCGGAGCCGGTCGAGCAGCTCCCCGTCTATGCGCAGGCTGAGCACTGTGGATCCCATGCCAGCAGGGTCGCGGCACAGAAGGCCGTTCCGGGAGTATTTCCGCCCCACACTCACTCGTTCGGGTGGTCACTTTCTCGCGCGTGTACCACCGACTGGTCTTTAGTGTAGCTAATGAGTTAGGCTAATAAACATGCCTGACCTGATCCACGACAGCGACACAGCCGCTGCCGTGAGCTCCCTCCGCTCGGCCGTGATGCTGCTGGGCCGGCGCCTCAAGCACCAGCGCGTCGACGAGTCGCTGAGCCCGACCGAGATGTCGGTGCTCGGCACGCTCGCCCGTTGCGGGTCCGCCACCCCCGGTGAGCTGGCCCGCAAGGAGCACGTGCAGCCGCCGTCCATGACGCGCATCGTGGCGCTGCTGGAGGCCAAGGGCCTGGTCAGACTCGAACCGCACCCCGATGACCGCCGGCAGAAGATGGTCAGCCGGACCGAGCAGGCGGAAGCCATGCTCGCCGAGAGCCGCTCCAAGCGGAACGCCTGGCTGGCCCACCTCGCCGAAGGCCTGGACGAGGACGAGTGGGAGAAGCTGCGGGCCGCCGCGCCCGTGCTGGAGAAGCTCGCCCACCTCTGACCGACGGGTTTCACCGGGCCGCGGTCCGGGGTACCCGCCGACAGGTCCTCGTCAGTACGTACGCCGTAGACGCCCGAGGAGGCGACCTCTTTTGAGTTCGGGATCCGGAGCAGACTCCGCCCCCGCACCGACTTCCACCCACGAGAGCAAGACCGGCGGGACCTTCTCGTCGCTGAAGATCCGCAACTACCGCCTGTTCGCCACGGGCGCCGTGATCTCCAACACCGGTACCTGGATGTCCCGCATCACGCAGGACTGGCTCGTCCTGAGCCTCACCGGGTCCGCCGCGGCCGTCGGTATCACCACGGCCCTCCAGTTCCTCCCGATGCTGCTCTTCGGCCTGTACGGCGGCGTCATCGCCGACCGGCTCCCGAAGCGGCGCCTGCTGCTGATCAGCCAGGCCGCGCTCGGCCTGTGCGGGATCGCGCTGGCCGTCCTGACCCTCTCCGGCGTCGTCGAGGTATGGCACGTCTACCTGATCGCGTTCCTGCTCGGCATGGTCACCGTGGTCGACAACCCGGCACGCCAGTCGTTCGTCTCCGAGATGGTCGGCCCCGCGCAGCTGCGCAACGCCGTCAGCCTCAACTCGGCGAACTTCCAGTCGGCCAGGCTCATCGGCCCCGCCGTCGCGGGTGTCCTGATCACCACGGTCGGCAGCGGCTGGGCGTTCATGTTCAACGGGCTGTCCTTCATCGCCCCGCTCGTCGGCCTGATGATGATGCGTACGAGCGAACTCCACGCGTCCGTGACGGTCAAGCGCGCCAAGGGCCAGCTCCGCGAGGGCCTGCGCTACGTGTCCGGCAGGCCCGAGCTGGTCTGGCCGATCGTCCTGGTCGGCTTCGTCGGGACGTTCGGATTCAACTTCCCGATCTTCCTGACGGCCTTCGCGGACGACGTCTTCCACGGCGACGCCGGGATGTACTCTTTCTTCAACATCCTCATGGCGGCCGGCTCCCTCGCCGGGGCCCTGCTCGCCGCCCGCCGCCGCTCCTCGCGGCTGCGGATGCTGGTGGCCGCCGGCACGCTGTTCGGCCTGCTGGAGATCGCCGCGTCCCTGTCGCCGTCCGTGTGGCTGTTCTCGCTGCTGCTGGTCCCGATCGGGATGATCGGGCTGACGACCAACATCAGCGCCAACACGAGCGTCCAGATGGCCGCCGACCCCGAGATGCGGGGCCGGGTGATGAGCCTCTACATGATGGTCTTCGCCGGCGGGACGCCCGTGGGCGCCCCGATCGTCGGCTGGATCAGCGACGCCTACGGCGCCCGGACGGGCATGGCGGCCGGCGGGGCGATCTCGGCGCTGGCCGCGATCGGCGTCGGCTTCATGCTGACCCGCGTCGGCGGCCTGCGCCTCAAGCTCGACCTGCGTTCAGGCCGTCCGCACGTGCGAATAGTCCCGCGCGAGCAGCTGGCCACCGCGGCCTGAGAGCCGCGCGGCGATCGCGAGCACTGCCCTTCTCCCGAGCCGGGAGGAGGGCAGTCGTGTCGTCGGTCGCGGCGGCGTGCCGCCCGGCGCGTCGGCCCGCGGTCGTCCGCCCGGAGCCGCGCACGCACCGGAGCTGGGACACTCACCGCATGAGCAGCCCCCGCACCCGGTGACTCTTCGTCGCCGTCCTGCCGCCCCCCGCCGCGACCGGGGAACTCGCCCGGGCCGTAGCCGGACTCCAGGAGCTGCCCGGCGCCCTCGGACTGCGCTGGACCGCCCGCGCGGGCTGGCACTACACCCTCGCCTTCCTCGGCGACGTCGAGGAGGAGGTGCTGCCGGACCTGTACGGGCGGCTGGAACGGGCCGCACACCGGACCCCGCCGTTCCCCCTGCGCGTCCACGGCGGCGGACGCTTCGACGGGCGGGCCCTGTGGGCGGGGGCGGCGGGCGGCCTCGACACGCTGCGCCTGCTGGCCGAACGCTCCCACGCCGCCGCCCGCAGGGCGGGTGTGGCCATGGAGGAGCACCGCCGCTACACCCCGCACCTCACCCTGGCCCGCAGCCGGGAACCCGCGGACCTGGCGCCCTTCGCCGAGGCGCTCGGCGGCTTCGAGGGCGTGCACTGGGAGGCCGGCGAGCTCAGTCTCGTACGCAGCAACCTGCCCGCGGGCGGGGTGCCCGGGGAGCAGCCGCGGTACGAGGTGGTCCGAGCCTGGCCACTGGGACGGTGAGCGGGGCGGTTACGCTCTTCGGGTGGACCCGAAGACCAGAAACCGCATCATGGCGGCCGTGCTCGTGCTGATGTTCGTCGTCGTCGCGGCGGCGGCCGCCCTCGGAGGCTGACCCCGCGAGGACGGCCGCACGCACGTCGTCGGTGTACCGCTTCCGGCCTGGCCCTACCAGGCGAAGTTCTCCGGCGACGGGCCGGGGCCGGGGAAGATCTCGTCCAGCGCGGTCAGCACCTCGTCCGACAGCTCCAGCTCCACCGCGCGCAGCGCGGAGTCGAGCTGTTCCCGCGTACGCGGGCCCGAGATCGGGCCGGTGATCCCGGGGCGGGTCAGCAGCCAGGCCAGGCCCGCCTCGCCGGGCTCGAGTCCGTGCTTCTCCAGCAGGTCCTCGTACGCCTGCACCTGCGCCCGTACCTTCGGGTCGGCGAGCGCGTCGGCTGACCGGCCGGAGGTGGAGCGGGCGCCGCCGCCGTCCCGCTCCTTGCGGATCGCGCCACCGAGCAGACCACCGTGGAGCGGCGACCACGGGATGACCCCGAGGCCGTACTCCTGGGCGGCCGGGATGACCTCCATCTCGGCGCCGCGCTCCATCAGGTTGTAGATGCACTGCTCGCTGACCAGGCCGTAGCCGCCGCGCTGCCTGGCGCGCTCGTTGGCCTGGGCGATCTTGTAACCGGAGAAGTTGGACGAACCGGCGTACAGGATCTTGCCCTGCTGGATCAGTACGTCGATCGCCTGCCAGATCTCGTCGATCGGAGTGTCGCGGTCCACGTGGTGGAACTGGTACAGGTCGATGTGGTCGGTCTGCAGCCGCTTGAGGCTCGCGTCGACGGCCCGCCGGATGTTCAGGGCGGACAGCTTGTCGTGGTTGGGCCACGCCTCGCCGTCGGCGGCCATGTTGCCGTAGACCTTGGTGGCGAGGACGACCTTGTCGCGGCGGTCACCTCCCTGCGCGAACCAGGTGCCGAGGATCTCCTCGGTGCGGCCCTTGTTCTCGCCCCAGCCGTAGACGTTGGCGGTGTCGAAGAAATTGACGCCGGCGTCGAGGGCGGCGTCCATGAGCGCGTGGCTGTCGCTCTCGTTGGTCTGGGGGCCGAAGTTCATCGTCCCCAGTACGAGGCGGCTGACTTTGAGTCCGGTGCGTCCGAGCTGCGTGTACTTCATGACCCCCAAGCCAACTCCTTCGAGCGCGCTCGAAGCAAGAGGGGACGCCGGCGGAGGGGCCGCGGGACGCTCGTCCGGGGCCTCGCCATCCGTGTCGGCGGGGCCGGCGGCCGGGCGACCGGCGGTGCTGCCGCGCGGCTGCGCGTCGGATCCCGACGGGGAACAAGGACGGTGGCGGGCCCCGCCGTCCGGCCGGAAGGCGCGGAGCCGTGCGGAGCACACCCGGTGGACGGCGCTCGCCGGCCCGGGTCCGCGAAGGCGTAGCGTGGGCGCCGTGAACGCGACTCCGCAGGTGCTGGCCGTACTCGACGAACTCCTCGCCGCCGCACCGGACGCGCGCGGCGCGCTGTGGCATCTGGCCGAAGGCGGACGCGAGTTGGACGCCAACATCGTGCGGCTCCCGCCGGGCGCCGCGGTGGGGGAGCACCAGGAGGACGTACTCGACGTGCTCCTGGTCGCCCTCGGGGGCGAGGGCACGCTGCGCACGGGCGACGACAGCCTCCGCCTCGTCCCGACCACTCTCACCTGGCTGCCCCGCACCTCCCGCCGGGCCCTGGAGGCGGGGCCGGAGGGGCTGACGTACCTCACGGTGCACCGCCGGCGTCCGGGCCTCGCGATCAAACCGGCCGTCGGCCCGCCGGACGCGATCGAGGGGGGCGAGGCCCCGTGCATGCTGGACCTGGTCTGCCCGGAGTGCGGCCGCCTCTCGGCGGACCGGGCGCCGAAGTTCTGCAGCGCGTGCGGAGAGCCGTTCCCGCCGACGGACTGCGGCCGCAACGAGAACGGCAAATTCAATCCGGACAACGTCATCGCCGCTCCCGGAGTGAG
>NZ_JBEXWB010000337.1:0-6862 GCF_040629645.1 Streptomyces sp. NPDC005899
CTGGCGGTGGGTGAGGTGCTCACCACGGTGGCCTGCGCCCTGCGGATCGGCCCCGCCCCCACGCCCCGGCTGCGCGCCGCCGCGGCGCGTACGCCCTCCTAGGGCCCGGGCGCGCCGCCGGCCCCCCTGAGGCCGCCGGCCGGAGCACCCGGCCCCCGTACGCCCGGCGACGGGCGGCCTCCCCGGTGGGCGACAATGGACGCATGAGCTTGTTCCGGGACGACGGCGTCGTGCTGCGTACGCAGAAACTGGGCGAGGCCGACCGGATCATCACGATCCTGACCCGCGGCCACGGCCGGGTGCGCGCGGTCGCGCGCGGCGTGCGCCGCACCAAGTCCAAGTTCGGGGCACGCCTGGAACCCTTCTCCCACGTCGACGTGCAGTTCTTCGCCCGCGGCAGCGAACTGATCGGCCGCGGCCTGCCCCTGTGCACCCAGAGCGAGACGATCGCCCCGTACGGCGGCGGAATCGTCTCCGACTACGGCCGCTACACCGCGGGCACCGCGATGCTGGAGACCGCCGAGCGGTTCACCGACCACGAGGGGGAGCCCGCGGTCCAGCAGTACCTGCTGCTCGTCGGCGGGCTCCGCACGCTCGCGCGCGCCGAGCACGCGCCGAACCTCATCCTGGACGCGTTCCTGCTGCGCTCCCTCGCCGTCAACGGCTACGCACCCAGCTTCGACGACTGCGCCAGGTGCGGAATGCCCGGGCCGAACCGGTTCTTCTCCGTCGCCGCGGGCGGCGTCGTGTGCGGCGACTGCCGGGTGCCCGGCAGCGTCGTACCCTCGGCGGAGGCCGTCGAACTGCTGAGCGCGCTGCTCACCGGTGACTGGGAGACGGCGGACGCGTCCGAGGCGCGTCATGTCAGGGAGGGGAGCGGGCTCGTGTCCGCCTACCTGCACTGGCATCTGGAGCGCGGCCTGCGCTCGCTGCGGTACGTGGAGAATTGACACAGGGAGACGAGAGAAGCCCATGGCAGTACGCGGGATGCTCGGCGGCCGTAACCGGCGTGAGTACAAGACCCCCGAGCCGCACCCCTCCGGCGCCACCCCGCCGAAGATCCCCGGCGAGCTCGTGCCCAAGCACGTGGCCGTCGTGATGGACGGCAACGGGCGCTGGGCCAAGGAGCGTGGCCTCCCGCGCACCGAGGGACACAAGGTCGGCGAGGGCGTCGTGATGGACGTCCTCAAGGGCTGCATCGAGATGGGCGTCAAGAACCTCTCGCTGTACGCGTTCTCCACCGAGAACTGGAAGCGCTCGCCGGACGAGGTGAAGTTCCTCATGAACTTCAACCGCGACGTCATCCGCCGCCGGCGTGACGAGATGGACGAGCTGGGCATCCGCATCCGCTGGGTCGGCCGCATGCCCAAGCTGTGGAAGTCCGTCGTCCAGGAGCTCCAGGTCGCCCAGGAGCAGACCAAGGACAACGACAGGATGACGCTGTACTTCTGCGTCAACTACGGCGGCCGGGCCGAGATCGCCGACGCCGCGCAGCGCATCGCGCAGGACGTGGCGGCCGGGAAGCTGGACCCCTCGAAGGTCAACGAGAAGACCTTCGCGAAGTACATCTACTACCCGGACATGCCGGACGTGGACCTCTTCGTGCGCCCGAGCGGCGAGCAGCGCACGTCCAACTACCTGATCTGGCAGAGCGCGTACGCCGAGATGGTCTTCCAGGACGTCCTGTGGCCGGACTTCGACCGCCGCGACCTGTGGAGCGCGTGCCTGGAGTTCGCCCGGCGCGACCGGCGCTTCGGCGGCGCCGAGGAGGCGGCTCTGGAACAGGGCCCGGCCGTCTGACCACGGCGCTCCGGCGCCGCCGGACCACGGCCCGCCGGCCGGCGTCCGGGGACGGCGTCACGCCGGGCGGCCTTCGGGCCGCCCGGCGTCACGGTGCCGTCCCGGTCACTTCCGGGCGGGGTCCGACGCGCAGTCCGCGCACGTGCCGAAGATCTCCACCGTGTGCGCCACGTTCACGTAGCCGTGCTGCGAGGCGATGGTCTCCGCCCACTGCTCGACGGCCGGGCCCTCGACCTCGACCGCCTTGCCGCAGACCCGGCACACCAGGTGGTGGTGGTGGTCACCCGTCGAGCAGCGCCGGTAGACCGCCTCGCCGTCCGTGGTGCGCAGCACGTCGACCTCGCCCGCGTCGGCGAGGGACTGGAGCGTGCGGTAGACGGTCGTCAGCCCCACCGAGTCCCCCCGGTGCTTGAGCACGTCGTGGAGGTCCTGGGCGCTGCGGAACTCGTCGACCTCGTCGAGCGCCGCGGCGACCGCGGCCCGCTGCCGGGTGGACCGGCCGCGCACCGGAGCCGCGTTCGTGCCACTGATGGGCGCCGTCGCCACAGCTGCCTCCTCGTGTCGCCCGTACGTGTGTCGGGCCATTGTGCCAGCCCGGCCCGGCGGCACGGTCATACCCGCACGTCGTCCGCGGGTGGGCGCGCCGCCGGAACCTCCAGGGTGCACCGCGCCGGGTCCTCCTCGTGCGCGCGGGCCCGGCGGCGGGCCAGCGGTGCGGCGAGCGCGGTCAGCGCGACGAACGCGGCGATGGCGAGGAGCACGATCGTCGCGCCGGGAGGCACGTCACGGTAGTAGGAGGTCACGGTGCCGGCCAGGGTCACGGCCGTGCCGATGACGACGGACAGGACGAACGTCACCTTGAAGGACTTCGCGACCTGCTGGGCGGCGGCCACGGGGACGACCATCAGCGCGCTGACCAGCAGCAGGCCGACGACCCGCATGGCCACGGTGACCGTGACCGCCGCCGTCACGGCGACGAGCAGGTTCAGCGTGCGCACCGGCAGGCCGGTGACCCGGGCGAACTCCTCGTCCTGGCTCACCGCGAACAGCTGCCGCCGCAGCCCGACGGTCACCAGCACCACCAGGGCGGCCAGCACGACGATGGCGGTGACGTCCTCCTCGGAGACCGTCGACAGGGAGCCGAAGAGGAACGAGGTGAGGTTGGCGTTGGACCCGGAGCCGGAGAGGTTGATCAGCATCACCCCGCCCGCCATGCCGCCGTAGAACAGCATGGCCAGGGCGATGTCGCCGCGGGTGCGCCCGTACCAGCGGATCAGTTCCATGACGACGGAGCCCGCCACGGCGACGAGGGTGGCCATCCAGACGGGGCTGGCGGAGAGCAGGAAGCCGAGTCCGACGCCGGTCATGGCGATGTGGCCGATGCCGTCGCCCATGAGGGCCTGCCGGCGCTGGACGAGGTAGATGCCGATGGCGGGGGCGGTGATGCCGACCAGGACGGCCGCGATCAGGGCCCGCTGCATGAAGGGAGGTGTGAGGAATTCCATGATCAGGTCAGCAGTCCCGTCCGGAGGGGCTCGGCGGCGTGGGGGTGTACGTGGTCGTGCCCGGGCAGGGCGTGCTGCCCCACGGCCTCGGGGGGCGGCCCGTCGTGTGTGACGCAGCCGTCACGGAGCACGATCGCCCGGTCGATGAGCGGTTCCAGCGGGCCGAGTTCGTGCAGGACGAGCAGCACCGTCGTACCGGCGGACACCTGCTCGCGCAGGGTCGCCGCGAGGATCTCCTGACTGGCCAGGTCGACGCCGGCCATCGGTTCGTCCATGATCAGCAGCTCGGGTTCGGCGGCGAGGGCCCGTGCGATCAGGACGCGCTGGTGCTGACCGCCGGAAAGGGCGTTCACGGAGTCCCCGGCCCGGTCGGCGAGGCCGACGAGCTCGATGGCGCGGTCGACGGCCGCCCGGTCCGCCCTGCCGGGCAACCTCAGCTTCGTGCGGGACAGCCGTCCGGAGGCGACGACCTCGCGGATCGTGGCGGGGACACCGCCGGCGGCGGTGGTGCGCTGCGGGACGTAGCCGACGCGGGCCCACTGGCGGAAGCGCCGCAGCGGGGTGCCGAACAGCTCGACGGTGCCGCCGGTGAGCGGCACCTGGCCGATGACGGAGCGCACGGCGGTGGACTTGCCGGACCCGTTGGCGCCGAGCAGCGCGGCGACCTCCCCGCGGCGGACGGTCAGGTCGACGCCGCGCAGCACGGGGCGCGCGCCGAGCGTGGCCGTGGCTCCGCGCACACTGATCACGGGTTCGGGCGTACTGGGCTCGGGCACGATCGCCTCCGGTGCGGGTACGGGTGGTGCGTGGGTCACTTCGCGCCGAGCGCCTTCTGCAGCGCGGCGAGGTTGGACGTCATGACCTCGATGTAGTCATCGCCCTCGGAGGCGTCCGTGATTCCCTCCAGCGGGTCCAGGACGTCGGTCTTCAGGCCGAGGTCCTTCGCCAGGGTCCTGGCGGTCCTGTCACTGGCGAGGGTCTCGAAGAAGACGGTGGTGGCCTTGTTCTCACCGATGACGGAGTGGATCTCGCTGATCCGGGCGGGGCTCGGCTCGGCCTCGGGGTCGAGGCCCGCGATGCCCTCCTGGGTGAGGCCGTAGCGTTCGGCGAGGTAGCCGAAGGCGGCGTGCGTCGTGACGATCGTCCTGGTCGTGGTGTTCTTCAGCCCGTTCTCGTACGCGGTGTCCAGGGCGCCGAGCCTGCCGACCAGGGTGGTGGTGTTCCTGCGGTAGTCCGCGGCGTGGCCGGGGTCGGCCTTCTCCAGGGCTTTGCCGACCCCCTCGGCGACCTCCGCGTACCTCACCGGGTCGAGCCAGACGTGGGGGTCGAGGCCGGCCTTCCCGTCCTCGTGGTCCTCGTGCTCCTCACCCTCCTCGTGCCCGTGGTCGTGGCTGTCGACCTCGGTGCCGTGTTCCTCGAGGGTGGTGAGTTCGGTCGCGTCCACGGTGTTCTTCACGCCGGCCTGGCCGACGGCGTCGTCGACGGCGGGCTGGACGCCCTTGAGGTAGAGGATGAGGCCGGCGTCGCTCAGCCCGCCGATCTGCCGCGGTGAGAGCTCCAGGTCGTGCGGCTCCACGCCGGGCTTCGTCAGCGTGGTGACGGAGACGTGCGATCCGCCGATCTCCTCGGCGAGGTACTGCATCGGGTAGAAGGACGCCACCACGTTCAGCTTGCCGCCGTCCGCGGTGCCGCCCGTGTCCGAGGCGGAACAGGCGGAGAGCGCGGTGAGGCCGATAGCGGCTGCGCCCGTGACGGCGGCGGCGGGTATGAGGCGGCGTACGTTCATGACAGTCATTTTCAACAAAAGTGGAAACGATTGTCAACAAGGCGTATGAGATGCCCGGGGCGGGGGCTGCGGGCCGCGGCACCGCCCACCGATTTGATCCGGAGGGTGCGCCCGCCGGTAATCTGAGGCATCGGCCCGCACGTCCACCGACCGCAGCCCCCCACACAGGCGCCCCGGCGCCGCCGTTGCCGATATCGCCTTTGCCTGATCACCGTCCCCACCGAGGCGCTCCGCGCCACTCCCTGTCCCGTTTCGCCGTCGTAATGAAGAGAGCACCGTGGCCGCCGACAAGATCGACACCATCGTCAGCCTGAGCAAGCGCCGTGGCTTCGTCTACCCCTGCAGTGAGATCTACGGTGGCCAGAAGGCCGCCTGGGACTACGGGCCGCTGGGCGTCGAGCTGAAGGAGAACCTCAAGCGCCAGTGGTGGCGCTACATGGTCACCTCGCGCGAGGACGTGGTCGGTATCGACTCGTCGGTCATCCTTGCCCCCGAGGTGTGGGTCGCCTCCGGCCACGTCGCCACGTTCTCCGACCCGCTCACCGAGTGCACCTCCTGCCACAAGCGCTACCGCGCCGACCACCTGGAGGAGGCGTACGAGGAGAAGCACGGCAAGCCGCCCGTGAACGGGCTGGCCGACCTCAACTGCCCCAACTGCGGCAACAAGGGCACGTTCACCGAGCCCAAGCAGTTCTCGGGCCTCCTCTCCACCCACCTCGGCCCCACCCAGGACTCCGGCTCCGTCGCCTACCTGCGCCCCGAGACCGCCCAGGGCATCTTCACCAACTTCGGCCAGGTGCAGCAGACCTCGCGCAAGAAGCCGCCGTTCGGCATCGCGCAGATGGGCAAGTCCTTCCGCAACGAGATCACTCCGGGCAACTTCATCTTCCGCACGCGCGAGTTCGAGCAGATGGAGATGGAGTTCTTCGTCAAGCCGGGCGAGGACGAGCAGTGGCAGGAGTACTGGATGGAGCAGCGCTGGAACTGGTACACCGGCCTGGGCCTGCGCGAGGAGAACATGCGGTGGTTCGAGCACCCGCAGGAGAAGCTCTCCCACTACTCCAAGCGCACCGCCGACATCGAGTACCGCTTCCGCTTCGGCGGCAGTGAGTGGGGCGAGCTGGAGGGCGTGGCCAACCGCACGGACTACGACCTCAAGGCGCACTCCAAGGCGTCCGGCACCGACCTCTTCTACTTCGACCAGGAGAAGGGCGAGCGCTACACGCCGTACGTCATCGAGCCGGCGGCCGGTGTCGGCCGCTCGCTGCTGGCGTTCCTCCTGGACGCCTACAACGAGGACGAGGCCCCCAACGCCAAGGGCGTCATGGAGAAGCGCGCCGTCATGCGCCTCGACCCGCGCCTCGCGCCCGTCAAGGTCGCCGTCCTGCCGCTGTCCCGCAACCCGCAGCTGTCGCCGAAGGCCAAGGGCCTCGCCGCCGACCTGCGGCAGAACTGGAACATCGAGTTCGACGACGCGGGTGCCATCGGCCGCCGCTACCGCCGCCAGGACGAGATCGGCACGCCGTTCTGCGTCACCGTCGACTTCGACACCCTGGACGACAACGCGGTGACCGTGCGCGAGCGCGACACCATGAAGCAGGAGCGGGTCTCCCTGGACCAGATCCAGGCCTACCTCGGCTCCCGCCTCCTGGGCTGCTGACCGCACCCCGGCCGCGTACCGGAGCCCCCGTCCCCCCACGAGGGGGCGGGGGCTCCGCGCGCGTACGGAAGCCGGTCCCGCGCGGGGTCCGCGGGCGGCGCGAGGCGGCGC
>NZ_JBEXWB010000338.1:0-6842 GCF_040629645.1 Streptomyces sp. NPDC005899
CGGGGGCCAGCCGGGCTCGAAACCGCCACCGGCCGGCAGTCCGGGCACGGACAGCGGAGCGCCCTGCGGCGGCGGAGGGGCCAGATGCGAGCCCGCCCCGCCCGACGAGTCCCCCGACGCGTTCTGCGTGTACCAGGCCGGCGGGGTGTAGTCGATGGTGAACTCACCCGTCATCTCGGCGGGCTCCGCGTCGGACGACTCGTCGGCGGGTGTGTTCCAACCCCCGCGGATCTCGTCCCGATCGCCGCTCACTTTGCCTCCTGGTGTGGTCGAGCACCCTTGTGCCGTGGTGGGTGGGGGCGACCGTTCCCGTTGTCCGGTCCGCCCGGCTCTCCCCCTTGCGACGCGCAGTGCCTGCCCGCAGGTTCCTCTGCCACGCCCCCCACCCACCCTAATCGCCATCGCGTGCCGCGCGGCAGGCCGTGCCGCACGAAGAACTGTCCAGTAGGTCAGGCGGCGCACACAAGTGAACAGGGTGCGACCGGCCGACCGCCCCGAAGCGGACAAGGGCCTGCACACGCGCACGAATTACGGACCCGCCTCCTGTGGCGGCCCCCGGCCCCGGGCCGGCAGCGGACCCCTCACCACGGTCCCGCCCGCCTTCGCGACCACGGCGGGGCCGGGCTCCAACCGCCGTCCGGCACCCGGGACCTCACGCCCGGCGCCGAGGCGACCGGCCCGGCACCGGGCCGTCCCCGCCACAGGGCTGCCCCCGCCACCGGGCCGCCCCTCCCGCCGGACCGCTCAGTCCATGCGGCGGGCGCCGCCCAGCAGGCCCGACTCCGCGTCGGTGGCCTGGGTCATGACGAACTGCCGGTCCCCGTCCGCACACCACAGGGTCACCCCGTCAGCCAGCGTGGACAGCGCCTGGGTCTCCGCGGGCGGCAGGTTCAGGATCCGCCCGATCTGCGCGGCCTCGTCGGGAGAGACGCGCTGGACCCCGACGAGGGCCGACTTCTCCATCAGCCGGGGAGCCACCGGGCTCAGGTACGGCAGCAGGGTCACCACGGACTGCCAGGGGCCCGCCACCACACGGCCACGCGGTGGCCGCATGCCGCAGTCGCGGATCACGACCACCGGCGAGCCGGCCGACGCGCCCTGCGGCGGCACCCGCCCCACCTCGTGCAGCGCGATGCACGGCTGCCCGCCGCCCGCCGCCTGCGCCAGGCCGGTCCAGGTCTGCGGCCGGCCGGTCTCCACGGCGATCCGGGCTCCCGTCGCCGCCGCCCGTAGCGCCAGCACCTGAGCGGTCCAGAGCCCGCCGATCAGCGTGACGTCGTACGGGGTGGGGCGGTTGATGCCCAGGACCGCCGGACGGCCCTCCGCGTCCACCCCGATGACAGTGCCGTCGTCACCGACGGGCACGGCGAGCGAGGCGAGTTCCTCGACCGGGACCACGTGCCGGCCGCGGCGCGGACCGATCAGCCCGAAACCGAGCCGGGACCGGGCGTGCGAAGTGGCGGACATCAGCGGGTACCCCCGAGAGGCAGCGTCGCGAGCACCCCGGGCAGCTGTTCGCGGTCCAGCCGCACCAGCGACGCCTTGACACCGCGTGCGGTGCGCTCGAGTTCGTGACGGGCGGCGAGGAGTTCCCCGTCGCTGCGACCGGTGATGCGGATGTGCCCCGTGACCGAGACGGCCGACCGGTCGCCGTGCCCCAGCGTCAGGCTGAAGGTCGTGGCCAGCGCGGGTATCGAGGTGAGCAGCGCGACCAGCTGAGGCATCGAGGCGCCGCCCCCGCCCAGGTGCGGCCACCGGCTCACCCAGTAACTGGTGTGCCACCGGTCGTCGCAGCGCCAGGTGCGGGAGGTCTCCTCCGTACGGCGGCCGGGCGTCTCCGTGCGGCTGGCCTGAGCCATCGCCAGCGGGCTGACGCACGAGGACGTGGCGATCGCCGACGTCAGCTCCTGCTCCGTCAGCACCGTGGCCCGGAACCCGGCCCCGGTCAGTCTGCTCGCCAGCTGGTCCGCCGCCCGCACCGCACACTTCTGGGCCCCGACGATCCCCCCGCCGCGCGCGGCCACCGCCTCGGGGCAGAGCTCGGGGTTCAGCTTCAGCGCGATCCAGGTGATCCGCAGCGCGGGTGAGCCCGTCCGGGCCTGCAGCGGCGCGTAGTTGCGTGCGGCCACGGACTGCGGCGGAAGATGCGGGGCGGGCGCGGGCTGCGTGTGCTGGACGACCTGCGCCGATTCCAGCCGGATACCGTCGACCTCCAGCACCTCGCGGACGAGGCTCAGGGGCAGCGGCCGCGCCGAGCGGTCCGGCCGCAGCGCGGTGGCGTCCGACTCGACCTGGACGACGGCCGAGACGTACGTGCCGTCGCCGATCATCCCGACCGGGCGCCTGTCGCGGTCGCTGAAGGAGTAGGTGCGCAGGGCCGGTTCGCACTCCACCGCGGGCGCCAGCCCCGGCTCCGTGCCCGCGGGCACCACCGAGGAGGCCGCCCGGCGGCTCCGGGCACGCAGCGCGAGGACGGTGCCCAGCCACTCGGGGAGCGAGCGGCGGTGCCTGCGGACCACGGCGAGCACCACGAGGACCGCGGCGACCGCACCGGCGGGCACCAGGAGCAGCGGCTCGACCACCCAGGCCACCAGCAGGAGAGCCGCCGCGATTTCGATCAGTACGAGCTGTTGCAATCGGAACGAACCGATCTGTCCGGCCCGTCCGTCCAGTCGTGGAGCGACAGCGCCGCCGGGGCCCGTCGGGCCGCCCGGGGAGGTGCGCGAGGGGCGGCGGGAACCTCGCCGGCCGCCCGCTCCGGAGCCTGTGGAGGGCTGTGCGTTCCCGGCCGGACGCGTCCGTGTCGCGGAAGCCATCATTCCGGCATTCCCCCGTTCATAAGGCTCCAACTCCACCCGCTCGCCCCGCTCCCGCCGGGGCTTCGGCGGCTGGATCACCCTACCCGCCCCACCGGCGCGCGCGATCAGCAGGCATAGTAGGGGGCCGGTCCGGCACCAGGGCCCGGCATCCGGGGTCCGGCACGGGGTGCGGGGATGCTCACGCTCCTGGGCCGCGCGGGGAGACACGGGAGACGGACACACTCATGGCATCACGGCGGGACGAGCTCAACGCGTACACCTTTGCGAAGAAGCGCACGGTGGCCGCCTTCCTCCAACCCTCGCCCACCGGTACCGAGGAGGGCGCCCCGCGCCCGCTGCGCGCCGTCGTCCCCAGCCTGATCGTCGGCGCCCTGATCATGGCGGGATTCGGGGCCTGGGGGATGTTCAAGCCGACGGCGCCCAAGGACTGGGACAAGCCGGGCACGAAGGTGATCGTCGGCAAGAAGTCCACCACCCGCTACGTCGTCCTCAGCACGGGCAAGGGCAAGAGCCGGAAGACACTGCTGCACCCCGTGCTCAACCTCGCCTCCGCCCGTCTCCTGCTCACCCCCCAGCAGTTCGACGTCGTCCAGGTCGGGGACGACATCCTGGACGCCGGGAAGCCGCCGCGCGGGCCCATCCTCGGCATCCCGTACGCCCCCGACCGCCTGCCCGAGGCGACGGACGCGGGCACCGCCAAGCGGTGGGCCGTCTGCGAGCAGCCCGGCGGCAAGGGGAACTCCGTGCAGAAGGCGGCCTTCGTCCTCGCCGAGCGGGACGAGAAGCTGACCGAGGGCAGGCGGCAACTCACCGGCGGCCAGGTGCTGTACGTCCAGGGCCAGGACAAGGCCCGCTATCTCGTCGACGCGAGCGGCACGAAGTACCGCATCGACGAGAGCGCGGCGGACAACGGGCACCTGACCAACGCGCTCGTCGGCAGCCGCCTGCCGCAGTCCGTCACCGACGACTGGCTCGCCACCCTGCACGACGGCAGCCCGCTCGTCTTCCCGCACATCCCGGGGACGGTCGGCGCCCCCGCGCACATCGAGGGCCAGCTCTCCGCCGAGGAGAACAAGGTCGGCATGGTCCTGCGGACGAGGACCGGTGAGGGAACGGCCTTCTACGTCGTCCTGGACGGATCGGTGCAGCCGGTGTCGGAGTTCACCGCCTGGTTGCTGATCAACTCCCCGCAGACCGCGCGGCTCAACCTCGACAGCGAGGCCCGCCCCGTCGGCCTGCAGGACTTCGTCCCCGACGGGCGCACCTTCGCGGGCCAGGCCGCCCACTGGCCCGTCCACAAGGCCCGGCAGGTCAACTCCACGAGCGGCGGCGGCAGTCGTGACACGGTGTGCAGCGTGCTGCGCAAGGTGGACGACACCGGGCGCACGACGCTGACCACCTGGGCGGGCACCGCCTACCCGGCATCCATCAACGCCGGGGGCACCAGCACCTACGTCACCCCCGGCAGCGGCCTGCTCTACACGCAGGTCCAGGGCAAGCAGACGAAGCCCGACGGGTCACTCTTCCTGGTGACCGACACGGGGCTGCGGTACGCCGTACAGGCGAACGGTGACAGCGACGCCGATCGTTCGGACATCGGCGCCGGAGACCGGCAGGAGGCCCAGGACGGCCGGCCCGAGGCCAGCCAGGCACAGATCCGGCTCGGATACGAGAAGGTCACCCCCTCGCTGGTCCCCATCGCCTGGTCGGAGTTCCTGTCCAAGGGGCCCCGGCTCGACACCAACAGCGCCCGCCAGCCCCAGGGCTCCTGACCGCGCGCACCACGAGGACGGACGCGGGACCCGGGGGAGAGGAACACATGACGTACCGCAAGACGGCCGTACTGACGGCCGCCACCGCTGCGCTCGCCGCACTGGCCGTGCCGAACACCGCGTACGCCGCCACTCAGGCGCAGCGGCCGGGCGGGCCGGTGCTGGACGGCAGCGGCGAGTGCACGTTCCCGATGAAGGAGCAGTTCGAGGGCCGCCCCTGGCCCCTCCAGCGCGTCATGCTGGACGAGCTCTGGCAGGACACCAGGGGCAAGGGCGTCCGGGTCGCGGTGATCGACACCGGTGTGGACAACGCCAACCCGCAGCTCGAGGGGGCGGTGGACGCCTCCGCCGGACGCGACCTCCTCAAGGGCGGTAAGGCCGACGGGACCACCGACGAGGTCGGCCACGGCACGAAGGTCGCGGGCATCATCGCCGCGCGCCCCCGCAAGGGAACGGGTTTCGTCGGGCTGGCCCCCGAGGCCACGATCATCCCGATCCGGCAGAACGACGAGAAGAACAGCGGCAAGGACACGACGATGGCCACCGCGATCGACCACGCGATCGCCAAGGGCGCCGACGTCATCAACATCTCCCAGGACACCACCAAGCCGCTCACCGAGGACTCCGCACTGGGCAGGGCCGTCGCCCGGGCACTCGCCGAGGAGATCGTCGTGATCGCCTCCGCCGGCAACGACGGCATGGACGGCAAGCTGAAGAAGACCTACCCCGCCGCCTTCCCCGGCGTCCTCGCGGTCGCCTCCTCCGACCGCAACAACGAACGCGCCGCCTTCTCCCAGGCCGGGGAGTTCGTCGGCGTCGCGGCCCCGGGCGTCGACATCGTCTCCACGGTCCCGGGCAACGGCCAGTGCACCGACAACGGCACCAGCTTCTCCGCGCCCTACGTCGCGGGGGTCGCCGCCCTCCTCGTCGCCAAGTACCCGGCCTGGAAGCCCCACGAGATCGTCGCCCGGATCGAGCAGACCGCCGAACGCTCCGTCACGGGCCACGACGACTTCGTCGGCTGGGGCGTCGTCGACCCCGTCCGGGCGCTGGCGGGGGACAGGGACGACGCCCCCTCGCAGGCCGCGCACCCCGATCCCGCGCCGCCCAGGGCCCCCGCGCCCGAGCCCGCGCACCTCGCGATGTCCGAGACGACGCAGGAGCGAAGCGAGCGCTACGCCACCTACGCGCTCGCGCTGGCGACCGTCCTGGTGGGTGTCGTGGCCGGTACGGCGACGGTCGTCCGTGATGTCCGGCGACGACGCGGTTTGCGCTGAGCGCGCCTTCCCTGAGGTAGACCTCCTGCCAGGAAGCCCAGTTGGGGAGAGCACACGATATGACTAGGGTGGTAGCAGACTTCACGTGTGTGACGGGGGAACGAGAAGTGGCCGAAGTCCGGTTCCGGGGCGCGTCAGCGCCGCCGGACGCTTCTGGGAACCCGTGCAGCGAAACCCTGTCCGCGACCGGCGGACAGGCCCGGGAACTGAGAGATAGGACCTCCGGATGAGCAACACCGGTTCGGGTTTCGGACTTGCCGACGATCCGATCGTCCAGGCCAAGAACAAGATCATCGAGACTGCCGAGGCGGTCTCCAAGCAGTCCCGCGAGCTCGCCGACATCCTCGCCACGGTCAGCGCGGGCTGGACCGGTGTCGGCGCCGGCGGGTTCACATCCGCACAGATCACGATCAACGAGGACCACGACGAGATCCGCCGCCTGCTGCAGGTGCTCCTCAACGGTGTCGGCCAGACGAAGAACCTCAGCAACGCCAACGACGACGAGGTCCGCGCGGCCTTCGCCGCCGTGAAGGAATCGGCGTCCTCGGGCAACACGTCCGGGCTCAACAACCTCTGAGTCGCGCCGCCGGACTCCGGCGCACCGTCGCAAGCCGAACCACCGAGGAGCAGACAGATGGCCGCAGACCCGAACACCAAGGTCAAGTACGAGAGCGTCCAGGAGATGGCGAACCGCATCCGTGTGGTGTCGCGCAACATCATCAAGGACCTCGAGGAGATGGACGCCGCCCTCAAGGTCGTCACCGACACGTGGGACGGTGACGCCCACGCCGGGTACGTCGTCCTCCAGGGCAAGTACAAGGGCAAGGCCGACCACATGAAGGACCGTCTCGAGCAGACGGCGAAGATCATCGAGAACGGCGTTCCATGTCGTGGAAGTCCGCCAGGTCCAGGCTGAGGGGGAGGAGTGCGGCGAAGTCGCGGGCGGCGGGGCTGTCGTTCAGGGTGGCCTCGAC
>NZ_JBEXWB010000339.1:0-6816 GCF_040629645.1 Streptomyces sp. NPDC005899
GTTCACCGGGGCCCACCGGCGGCCGGCGGGGTGGCGAAGGAGTAGGGGGCCCAGGGGCCGGTGACCTCGACCTCCACTCCCGGGACGCCGTCGGCCAGCCCTTCGAGCGCCGCGCGGAACTCGGCCTCCTGCGAGGCGTGCACCAGGTATGCCTCGTTGGCGATGTTCTCGCCCGCGGCCCGGGCCAGCTCGCCTTGCTGGGGCCGGTGCGACATGTGCGCCCGGGCGATGTCCGCCACCCGAGCGGGTATCGCCGCTGCCACGGCTCCGGCCGCCCGGTAGGCGTCGCGGTGGTTCTGCCGCTGCGCCCGGCGTTGCTGCAGGTAGGCGCGGCCCGGGCTCGCAGCCCGCCCGCTGTCCTGGCCACCGCCCACCGTGGCGGCGGCGGTGGCGGCCTGGCGGGGGTCGGCGTAGACCTTGACCCCCAGCTCCACATGGCCTTCGAGACGGGACAGCAGCGCGTCGAACTCCGGCCCCCGCTCGTCGAGCATGGTCCGCACCCGGGCGTCGTCGGCGTACACCGTCGCCAGCCGCATCGGGAGCACCGTCGTGTGGGCCGAGGCGCTCTCGACGACGGCGTGGTGCGTGCGGGCCATCACCTCGAGCAGCCCGAGGTCCTCCATGCGGGACGCGATGCCCGCCGAGTCGAAGGACTCGGAGGGCACCGAGGACACCACGGCGACCAGGCCATCGCCCGGTACGGTCCGCAGCGCCCCTTCCTCCAGGCCCGGGTGTCCGGTCAGCGCCGTGTCGAGGGGGGTACCGGCGCGGCCGACGGCGTAGACGTAGGAGAGCGTCCGTGCCGTCGCCGGGTCGAATTCCGTCGTCACTCGCGTTCCCCGCCTTCCGCTTCCCGCACGTCGGAGCGCGGCAGCGCTCCCGGCGCGTCGCCGGACGCCGCGGTGAGCCCCGAAGCGGCTCGCAGTTCGGCGATCTCGGCCCGGAGCCGCTCGTTCTCCTGGGCGAGCGTCCCCTCCGCCCTCCCGTCACCGGACGGGTCGGGGGCACCGGCCACCTGCCGCTCCGGCCGTGCGCGGGAGGACAGCGAGGGATCGTGCTCCCACCAGTCGATACCCATTTCCTTGGCCTTGTCCACGGACGCGACCAGCAGCCGCAGTTTGATGGTCAGCAGCTCGATATCGAGAAGGTTGATCTGGATATCGCCCGCGATCACGATTCCCTTGTCGAGAACGCGCTCAAGGATGTCGGCGAGGTTCGCGGAGGAGCCTTGCTGACCGTACGGGGACGCTGCCGAGGAGCCCCCCATACGGGCGGCCAGTGAATCGGACACGTGGAATCAGCCCCGTCCGCTGTCGTGTCGGCGTCGCACGTCAGCCACGCGCCGATGCCGTCCGGCGCCGGCTGCGCGGGGCCGGCTGCTCGTCGGCCTCTTCGCCCTGCTCGGGCTCGTCGGCCTCTTCGTACTCGTCCTCGACGTCCTCGTCCTCGGCGTCCTCGGCGTCCTCGTCCTCGGCGTCCTCGGCGTCCTGAGGCTCGTCGCCCTCCTCGGCGTCCTGAGGCTCGTCGCCCTCCTCGGGCTCGTCCGCCTCCTCGAACTCCTCGCCGTCCTCGGCGTCGAAGGGCTCCTCGTCCTCGGCGGCGTCCTCGCCCCGGGGTTCGTCGTCGGAGGCTTCCTCGTCCTCCTCCAGCGGTTCGTCGTCCGCGGGCTCCTCGTCCGAGTCGGCGTACGCGTCATCGGTCTCCGACGGCTCGTCGTCCGTCTCGTCCTCGTACCCGTCCTCGGCCCGGCCGGACTCGTCCCCGTCGTCAGCGTCCGAGTCCTCCGCGGCGCGGGCCTCCTCCTCCTCGACGGCCTCGTCGTGTTCCACCACGACCTCGCCGTCCCGGATCTCGCCACGCCACCCGTCGGTCGCCTCGCCGCGCATCATGATGAACTTGCGGTAGAGCTTGAGGTCGAGCCGGGCCCGGCGGCCCTGGGCCCGCCAGATGTTGCCGGTCTTCTCGAACAGGCCCTTCGGGAAGTACTCCAGGACCAGCAGGACGCGCGTCAGGTTGTCGGTGATGGCGTGGAAGGTGACCACACCCTTCACCGTGCCCTTGGCGCCTTCCGTGGTCCAGGTGATCCGCTCGTCCGGCACCTGCTCGGTGACGTTCGCCTTCCAGCTGCGGGTGGACTTGGCGACCTTCACCTTCCAGTTGCTGCTGGTGTCGTCGGCCTTCTCCACGCTGACGACACCCTTGGCGAAGGTGCTGAACTCCTGGAACTGGGTCCACTGGTCGTACGCCTCGCGGACCGGCACGCCGACGTCGATGTCCTCGCTGATGGTGACGCTCTTCGACTTGCCGCCGCCACCCTTGCGCCCCTTGCCGAACAGTCCCTTGACCTTTTCCTTGAGTGCGTCCTTGACGTGCGAGGCACCGGCGGCCATGGCCGCCTGGGCGGGCGACTTGCCCTCGCTGAGCTGCTGCCCGCCCTTGGCGATGCTCTTCGCCGCACCGCCCAGGCCGCCCTTGCCCTCGGCCATCGAGCTGACGCCCTCACCGAGCCGCTGCCCGAGGCTGGTGACCGCGTGCTGCGCACGGGCCGCGAGGTAGCTCTGGAGCTCCTCCTTGAGCCGGTCGGTGGCCGGGTTGTTCGCCACGCTCTCCTTGACCTTGCCGAGCGTCGAGTCAGCCATTGCTGCCACCCCGCTCCTTGCGGGCGGCCGACGTGGTCTTGCGGGCGCCGGAGGAGGCCGTGCGTGCCGCGGACGACGTCTTCTTGCGCGCACCGCCCGACGCCGAACGGCCGGCTCCGGAGGCGGAGCGGCCCGTCGACTTCGCGGGTGACTTGGCGCCGGACTTCGACGAGGACTTCGCCGCCGTGCCCCGGCGCGGGGCCGGCTTCTCCTCGTCGGAGTCCTCGTGATCGTCGTCCCGCGCCTCCGCCCGGTCGTCGTACTCCTCGTCGTCCTGCCCGTCGTCACGGGAATCCGCGCCGTCCGGGTTCTCGAGCGCGAGGGTCCGCCTGTGCAGGGAGTCGGCGAGCCCGCTGGCCCGCTGCGTCAGGGCGTTGGTGGCGGCGTTCTTGGTCGCGCTCACCACTTCCTTGCGCACCTGCTCGTTGAGCGTCCCGAGGACCGGCGAGTCGGCCAGCATCCTGCCGAGCTGCTTCGGGTCCAGGTTCAGCTTCTTGCCCGCCAGGAACATCCCGAAGCCGATCGCCATCTTGGCCTTCTTCGTGCGGCCGAGGAGGTATCCCCCTACGAGGGCCGCAGCTATCTTCCCGTTGCCTGTCATCTCTCGAACACCTCAATCTCCTGTCTCAGGAGTTCTTTCTCAGACGCTCCTGGTATGCCTCGCACACTTCGAGGCGGTCCAACAATTCGTCCTCGCGCCGGTCGAATTCGTCCTCGTCGATGGCACCGCTCAGCAGTGCCTGCTCGAGTTCCGCGAGCTGTCCGCGTACGGATTCGGGGTCGTAGTAGTCGCGCTCGGCCGCGAGCAGGACCTGGTCGAGTACCCAGGCCGTGCCCCGTACGGGAGCGAGCGGGAATGTCAGAATCTGCGAGATGAGACCCATGACGAGGACTCCTCCTTCGCGGGGACGGTCCGGCTCAGGTGAAGCTGTAGGGCGGCAGCGGGCCGTTCAGCCGGAATTCGTATTCGTCGCCCCAGCGCTCGGCCTCGTCGTGCACGGCCTGCGAGAACGCGGCGGCGTCCTCGCGCCTGACGAGGTACGAGACGTTCAGGAAGTGCTTCGTGGTGGGCTCGCCCTCGGAGGTGCGTTCGGCCGCGGGGACGAGAGCGGACGCGATGTCACGCCCCGCCGCGTCCTGACGGACCTGCACTTCCTTCGCGACCAGTTCGCCGAGTGCCATCATCTTGTCCTGCGCACCCGGATTGCGGCGCGTGTACTCGGTGAGTTCCCGGGCCTCCCCCGAGTCGTGGAGGATCTCCCTCAGCAGTCCCTCCTCGTCGCGGGCGACCTTGAGGTTGTACTCCAGGCGCCCGTCGAGTTCGGCGAGACGAGTGGTGTACCCCTCCCTCTCGCGTTCGAGGGCTTCCAGCACCTGATCGTCGTCCGGCCCCACGAGTCCGAACCGCATGGGGAGCGCGGCCCCCTCGGCCATCAGCCGCTCCAGCACGCTCTGGTGGGCGACGAGGTCACGGCGCTTGGCGCGCAGTCCGGGCGGCGCGTCACTGACGACGGCGCACAGGTCGCCCGCCTTGAGGGTCCGCAGCTCCGACGGCGGGTCGCCGACACCGGACAGACCTTCCAGCCGCAGCGGATGGCCGGCCGCGGTGATCGCGTAGATGTACGTGGCCATGGACTATCCCTCCTCTCGCTGAGCGGTACGGCGACTGCTGCTCGAAGCAGAGGTCTTGCGCGCCGGCCGCTTCGCCGGTTCCTTCTCCTTCTCGCCCGAGTCGTCGCGTCCGCTCTGGAAGGACTCGGTGAAGGCTTCCACCGCGCCCGTCAGGGCGCCTTTCGACTTTCCTTTGGCTCCGCTCTCCACCGTGTCCCCGACGATGTCGGTCAGCTGGGCGGGGGCCTTACGGCCCGACTCGAGGTCCAGCCGGTTGCACGCCTCGGCGAAGCGCAGGTAGGTGTCGACACTCGCGACGACCACGCGGACGTCGATCTTGAGTATCTCGATTCCCACGAGCGAGACGCGAACGAAGGCGTCGATGACGAGCCCCCTGTCGAGAATGAGCTCGAGGACGTCGTAGAGATTTCCGGAACCGCCTCCGCTGTTGGAGGCGTTACTCTGCTGTACGAGACTCATCGTCGGTCTTCCTTCCAATGAGTTGTGGTGTCACGTGCGTGGGTTCTCTCGTGCGTTCTGTTCAGCGATCGACCTGACCTCGCGAATACCGGCGAGTCCTCTCGTAGCCCATGAGTTGCCCCTGGCCGTCGAGGGTGACGCGATAGGTGGCCATGACGCTGGTGGTGTCCGGGATCTTTTCGATCTCGACCACCTCCACATCAGCCGTCCAGCCGTCCTCCGTCGCCTTCATCGAGGAAACGGAAGCGGGCTCACACTGAAGCAACTCCGCGAGCTGACCGGTGGCGTTACGCATCGCCGTGGGGAGGCCTACGCGTTCCGGGCCGCTCCTGCCGCTCTTGTCTTCGGTACTTTCAGTCGTCGCCATGCGTCCGCCTGCCGTGTCATCGGGACTGCCGTCGCAGTTCTTCGGTCAGCCATTTGTTCGGGGCTGCATTGCGCGTGCCCATCGAACTCGAACGTATGCATCCACGAACGCGCAGGCAGTCGGGGCGGACCCGCGCGACGGGGCGGGCCGGCCGCCCCACGACGGCGGCGATCAGGCGAACAGGGCCTGGGCGAGGGCGAAACCACCGAAAGCGGCACCGACGCCGGCCGCGATCGAGGCCGCCACATTGGCCACGGCGAGGCGCACCGCTCCGCTCTCCGCCAGGCGCAACGTCTCGTAGGAGAACGTCGAGTACGTCGTCAGCGCCCCGCACAGTCCGACACCCAGGAGCAACTGGACAAAGTGGCCGGCGGCGCCGCCCATCACGGCGCCGGTCAGCACGCCGAGGACGAGTGAGCCCACGACGTTGACGGCGAACGTGTCCCAGGGGAAGACGGTGCCGGGCCCGAGACGGGCGGCCACCCGGCCGGTCAGGTAGCGGAGCACGGCGCCCACCGCACCTCCCGAGGCCACGAGGAGGACGTCGCTCACGACGCCGTCCCGCCGGACCCGAGGAAGGCGGTACCGCGAACGGTTCGCGGGCCCGTCCGGGATGCCGGGCCCGCGGCGCCCGACTTGTCCAGAACATACGGATTCTTCACACGTGGAAGGAAAGCCGGAACACGTTCACCGACGCCCCACGTGGCGACCCGGACGGGCAAGCCGTCGACCACGGACGGCAGGCGGGCGGCGTGGGTACGGTGCCCGATGTCCCCGCACAGAGGTCGGTGGGGCCGGTGGTCAGCACCACCCACACGTACGGTCAGCCCCGCGGTAGGGCTTGCGGTCCGGCTCATCGCACACTCCGCCTCGCCAGGAGAGCGCGCGTACACCAGGCGCCGGCGCCCACCGCCGTGAGCGCGGCGACAGGGGTGGCCGCCAGACAGGCGAACGCCGTACCGGCGTGCCCCGCGTGGAACAACCGCTCGACATCCACGCTGTACGTGGAGAACGTGGTGAAGCCCCCCAGCACGCCGGTTCCGAAGAACGGCCGGACCAACCGGTGCACCGGGCACGCCTCTGTCACCGCGACGAGGAACGCCCCGATCACCAGGCATCCGACCGCGTTGACGGTCATCGTCGACCAGGGAAACCCACCCGCCCCCGTCGGCCACAGCCGGGCCGCTCCGTAACGGGCGACGGCACCGAGAGCACCGCCGGCCGCGATCACCGAGACGACGGCGATGTGCGGGCGCCACAGCCCGGGTCGCCGGGCCGTGGCCGTGGTGCGGGCACCGGGTCCGGTCGGCTGCGCCACCACCGGCATGTCGGACTCTTCCGGGGACATGTCTCGCTCCTACGCGTGGTTCCACTTCCGCGCTGGGAGTGGCCGGTCACGAGTAGGGACCGTTGGCGGCTCATGCCACGGTTGGGTACGGCGGGCCCCACCGCCGCGCGGCGCCACCGGCGCCGCAGGACGTCCAGCATAGCGGGCCGGGGGGCCCGGACGGGCCTGCGCCCCTGGCGCGCCGACGCGTCCGCACGGCCCCCGGCCTCCGGGTCTGCGAGCCCGCGAGCCCTCGAGCCCTCCCCCGGATCCGGCCGGGGGAACGCCGGACGGCAGCGCGCGGTGCGCATGACCGGAGGACGCGGGCCCCGGAGTGGCGCCCGGACGTGACCGTGCACCTCGTGGAGCGGCCGGCCGGGTGTCCGGCGCGC
>NZ_JBEXWB010000340.1:0-6789 GCF_040629645.1 Streptomyces sp. NPDC005899
AGGGGACCCCCGTACAGCGGCCCGAGCTCGGATCGCTCACCGCGACGGTGCCGGCCGGCCCCGGGGACCGGGCCGCAGCCGAGGCCGCCGTCGCGTCCGTGGACGACGAGGCGGTACGGCTGCGCGGTGCGGTGAAGGCCCACGACGGCTTCTTCACCACCTTCTTCATCAGCCCGTACTCCCGCTACATCGCCCGCTGGTGCGCCCGCCGGGGCCTCACCCCCAACCAGGTCACCACCGCCTCGCTGGTCACCGCCCTGATCGCGGCCGGGAGCGCGGCCACCGGCACCCGCGGCGGCTACGTCGCGGCCGGGGTGCTGCTGCTCCTGTCCTTCGTGCTCGACTGCACGGACGGGCAGCTCGCCCGCTACTCCCTGCAGTACTCGACGATGGGCGCCTGGCTCGACGCCACGTTCGACCGGGCCAAGGAGTACGCCTACTACGCGGGCCTCGCGCTCGGCGCCGCCCGCGGCGGCGACGACGTGTGGGTCCTCGCACTGGGCGCGATGGTGCTCCAGGCATGCCGCCACGTCGTCGACTTCTCGTTCAACGAGGCCAACCACGACGCGGTCTCCAACACCAGCCCCACCGCCGCTCTCTCCGACCGGCTCGACAGCGTCGGCTGGACCGTGTGGGCCCGCCGGATGATAGTCCTGCCCATCGGCGAACGCTGGGCCATGATCGCCGTGCTGACCGCGCTCACCACCCCCCGCATCGTCTTCTACGCCCTGCTGACGGGCTGCGCGCTGGCCGCCTGCTACACCACGGCGGGCCGGCTGCTGCGCTCGCTGACCCGCAAGGCCCGGCGCACCGACCGGGCGGCCCGGGCGCTGGCCGACCTCGCCGACTCCGGACCGCTCGCCCAGGCGGTCGGCGCGGTGCTCCGGCGGCCGGGGGGCGGTTACACCGCCCCGCTGCTCGCGCTCCTCGGGGGAGCGCTGATGGTCGGCGCGGCCCTGTTCGCCCCCGTCGTCGGCGGCCTCGTCGCCGGTGCCGCCGTGGCGTACGCGGTCCTCGCGGGCCTCGCCGTCTCCAAGCCGCTCGGCGGCACCCTCGACTGGCTGGTGCCCCCCGCCTTCCGGGCCGCGGAGTACTGCACCGTCCTCGCGCTGGCGGCTCGCAGCGACGCGCCGCACGCCGTTCCGGCGGCGTTCGGCCTGGTCTCGGCCGTCGCCTACCATCACTACGACACGGTGTACCGCATCCGAGGCGGTACCGGCGCGCCCCCGCAGTGGCTGGTGCGCACCATCGGCGGGCACGAGGGCCGGACCCTGGTCGTGGCCGTACTCGCCACCGTGCTCACCACGGGACCGGATCTCACCACGGCCCTCGCCGCGCTCGCGGTCGCCGTGGCCCTTGTGGTGCTCGTGGAGTCCATCCGCTTCTGGGTGTCCTCCTCGGCCCCCGCCGTACACGACGAAGGAGAACTCGCATGATCGGCCTCGTACTGGCAGCAGGTGCCGGACGCCGTCTGCGTCCCTACACGGACACGCTGCCCAAGGCCCTGGTGCCCGTGGACGGTGACAAGACGGTCCTCGACCTGACGCTGGCCAATTTCGCCGAGGTCGGGCTCACCGAGGTCGCGGTCGTCGTCGGCTACCGCAAGGAGGCCGTCTACGCCCGCAAGGCCGAGTTCGAGGCGGCCTACGGTGTGACGCTGACCCTCATCGACAACGACAAGGCCGAGGAGTGGAACAACGCCTACTCCCTGTGGTGCGCCCGTGAGGTCCTGAAGCAGGGCGTCATCCTCGCCAACGGCGACACCGTGCACCCGGTCTCCGTGGAGAAGACCCTCCTGGACGCCCGCGGCAAGGGCCAGAAGATCATCCTCGCGCTCGACACGGTGAAGGCTCTCGCCGACGAGGAGATGAAGGTCGTCACGGACGGTGAGAAGGGGGTGCGGTCCATCACGAAGCTGATGGACCCGGCCACCGCGACCGGTGAGTACATCGGTGTGACGCTGATCGAGCCGGAGGCCGCCGAGGAGCTCGCCGACGCCCTCAGGACCACCTTCGAGCGCGACCCCGACCTCTACTACGAGGACGGCTACCAGGAGCTCGTCAACCGGGGCTTCACCGTGGACGTCGCCCCCATCGGCGAGGTCACCTGGGTCGAGATCGACAACCACGACGACCTCGCCCGCGGCAGGGAGATCGCGTGCCGGTACTGACCCGCCTCATCCCCTCCCCGGTCGTCGTCGACATCCGGCGGGGTGCCCTGGACGACCTGGCCGGCCTCCTGGCCGACCAGCGGATCTCCACCTCGGGCAAGCTGGCCGTCGCGATCAGCGAGGGATCCGGACGGGTACTGCGCGAGCGGCTCGCCCCGGCACTCGCGGGCGCCGACTGGTACCCGGTCGCCAACGGCACCATCGACGCCGCGGTGCAGCTCGCCGACGACATCAAGGGCAACCGGTACGACGCCGTCGTCGGCCTGGGCGGCGGCAAGATCATCGACGTGGCGAAGTACGCCGCGGCGCGCGTGGGCATGCCCATGGTCGCCGTCGCGACGAACCTCTCCCACGACGGCCTCTGCTCCCCGGTCGCCACCCTGGACAACGACAACGGGCGGGGCTCGTACGGGGTCCCCACCCCGATCGCCGTGGTCATCGACCTCGACGTGATACGTGAGGCCCCCGCCCGCTACGTCCGCTCCGGCATCGGCGACGCGGTGTCCAACATCTCCTGCGTCGCCGACTGGGAGCTCGCCCACGAGGTGCGGAACGAGGACATCGACGGACTCGCGGCGGCCATGGCCCGGCAGGCCGGCGAGGCCGTGCTGCGCCACCCCGGCGACATCGGGGACGACGCCTTCCTCAAGGTGCTCGCCGAGGGCCTCGTCCTGACCGGCATCTCGATGTCGATCGCCGGGGACTCCCGCCCCGCCTCCGGCGGCTGCCACGAGATCAACCACGCCTTCGACCTGCTGTACCCGAAGCGTGCGGCCAGCCACGGTGAGCAGGTCGGCCTCGGCGCCTGCTTCGCCATGCACCTGCGGGGTGCCCGCGACGAGGCGCGGCACATGGCGTCCGTGCTGCGGCGGCACCGGCTGCCCGTGCGTGCCGAGGAGATCGGCTTCAGCGCCGAGGAGTTCGTCCGGGCCGTCGACTACGCCCCGCAGACGCGCCCCGGGCGCTTCACGATCCTGGAACACCTCAACCTGTCCACCGACCAGATCAGGGACGCGTACGCCGACTATGCACAAGCCATCGATAGCTGAACTCCGGCCGGTCGTGCACCCTGCCGGCGTGAAGGACCGGCGCAGCGGCGAGCACTGGGCGGGCCGGCTCTACATGCGTGAGATCTCGCTGCGCGTCGACCGGCACCTGGTGAACACCAGGATCACCCCCAACCAGCTGACCTACGTGATGACGGTCGCGGGCGCCCTCGCGGCACCGGCCCTGCTGGTCCCCGGCATCCCCGGCGCGCTGCTCGGCGTCCTCATGGTCCAGCTCTACCTGCTGCTCGACTGCGTCGACGGCGAGGTGGCCCGCTGGAAGAAGCAGTTCTCCCTGGGCGGGGTCTACCTGGACCGGGTCGGCGCCTACCTGTGCGACGCGGCCGTGCTGGTCGGCTTCGGCCTGCGCGCCTCCGACCTGTGGGGCAGCGGCCGGATCGACTGGCTGTGGGCCTTCCTGGGGACGCTCGCGGCGCTCGGCGCCATCCTGATCAAGGCCGAGACCGACCTCGTCGGCGTCGCCCGCCACCAGGGCGGACTGCCGCCGGTGCAGGAGGCCGCGTCCGAGCCGCGTTCCTCCGGCATGGCGTTCGCCCGCCGGGCCGCCGGCGCGCTCAAGTTCCACCGCCTGATCCTCGGCGTCGAGGCGTCCCTGGTCATCCTGGCCGCCGCGGTGCTCGACGCGGTCAGGGACGACCTCTTCTTCAGCCGCCTCGCGGTCGCGGTGCTCGCCGGCATCGCCCTGCTGCAGACGCTGCTGCACCTCGTCTCGATCCTGGCCTCCAGCAGGCTGAAGTGAGCTCTCCCATGAAACTCGGCGCGGTCATCATCACCATGGGCAACCGGCCCGGCGAACTGCGCGCCCTCCTGGACTCGGTCGCCGCGCAGGAAGGCGACCGGATCGAGGTCGTCGTCGTCGGCAACGGCGCCCCGGTGCCGGACGTCCCCGCGGGGGTGCGGACGGTGGAACTGCCGGAGAACCTCGGCATCCCGGGCGGCCGCAACGTCGGTATCGAGGCATTCGGGCCGTCCGGCGCGGACGTGGACGCGCTGCTCTTCCTGGACGACGACGGACTGCTGCCCCGCACCGACACCGCCGAGCTCTGCCGGCAGGCGTTCGAGGCGGACCGGAAGCTCGGGATCATCACCTTCCGCATCGCCGACCCGGAGACGGGCGTCACCCAGCGGCGGCACGTGCCGCGGCTGCGGGCCTCCGACCCGATGCGCTCGTCCCGGGTGACGACGTTCCTCGGCGGCGCGAACGCGGTCCGCACCCAGGTGATCGCCGAGGTCGGCGGGCTCCCGGGCGACTTCTTCTACGCGCACGAGGAGACCGACCTCGCCTGGCGGGCGCTGGACGCGGGCTGGGTGATCGACTACCGCGCGGACATGGTGCTCAACCACCCCACCACCGCGCCGTCCCGGCACGCGGTCTACCACCGCATGGTGGCCCGGAACCGGGTCTGGCTCGCCCGCCGCAACCTCCCCGCGCCCCTGGTCCCCGTGTACGTCGGGGTCTGGCTGCTGCTCACCCTGGTGCGCAGGCCTTCCGTGCCCGCGCTCAAGGCATGGTTCGGCGGCTTCCGGGAAGGCTGGACGACGCCTTGCGGACCCCGGCGTCCCATGCGGTGGCGTACGGTGTGGCGGCTGACCAGACTGGGCCGACCCCCCGTGATCTGAGAGGCTCTCTCTGAGACCATGAGCCGTAAACGTTTGTACGGGGATCCCTGTCCGCCCTGGCCGCGCCCGCGCCCCCGCTGCGCACGGTGAAGACGAGAGTTCTGACTTGTGAGTGACACGACCCATGACGGCGGGCTCGCCCTGAGTGCGCCGCCGTCCGACGACGACGGGCTGAGCGCGTCACGGCTGGCCGCCAAGTACGGCCTGGCCGTGAGCGGTGCCAGACCCGGCCTCGTCGCGTACATCCGGCAGCTCTGGGGCCGCCGGCACTTCATCCTGGCCTTCTCGAGGGCCAAGCTGACCGCGCAGTACAGCCAGGCGAAGCTGGGCCAGGTCTGGCAGGTGGTCACCCCGCTGCTGAACGCCCTGGTCTACTTCCTGATCTTCGGGCTGATCCTCGGGACCCGGAAGGGCATGACCCAGGACGTCTTCATCCCCTTCCTGGTGACGGGTGTCTTCGTCTTCACCTTCACCCAGAACTCGGTCATGGCCGGGGTGAAGTCGATCTCCGGCAACCTCGGACTGGTCCGCGCCCTGCACTTCCCGCGCGCCTCGCTGCCCATCTCCTTCTCGTTGCAGCAGCTCCAGCAGCTGATGTTCTCCATGATCGTGCTGCTGGCCGTCGCGGTGGGGTTCGGCAGCTACCCGTCGCTGTCCTGGCTGCTGGTCGTGCCGGCACTGGCCCTGCAGTTCGTGTTCAACAGCGGCCTGGCCCTGATCATGGCCAGGATGGGCAGCAAGACCCCCGACCTGGCGCAGCTGATGCCGTTCATCATGCGTACCTGGATGTACGCCTCGGGCGTGATGTTCTCCATCCCGGTGATGCTGGCGGACAAGCCGCAGTGGATCGCCGACGTCCTCCAGTACAACCCCGCGGCCGTCTACATGGACCTGGTCCGCTTCGCCCTGATCGACGGCTACGGCTCGGAGAACCTGCCGGACCACGTGTGGGCCGTCGCGGTCGCCTGGGCGCTGGTGCTGGGCGTGGTGGGCTTCGTGTACTTCTGGAAGGCAGAGGAACGGTACGGCCGTGGCTGAGGAAACATCCCAGGGGCACATCCCCACAGTGATCGCCGACGACGTGCACATCGTGTACCGGGTCAACGGGACGAGCGCCGGCAAGGGCGGCGCCACCGCGGCGCTGAGCCGCATGCTGCGCCGGGGCAAGGGCGAACCGCGCGGTGTCCGCAAGGTGCACGCGGTGCGCGGGGTCTCCTTCACCGCCTACCGCGGTCAGGCGATCGGTCTCATCGGCACCAACGGTTCGGGCAAGTCGACCCTGCTGCGGGCCATCGCCGGACTGCTGCCGACCGAGCAGGGCAAGGTGTACACGGACGGCCAGCCGTCCCTGCTGGGCGTCAACGCGGCCCTGATGAGCGACCTGACCGGCGAGCGCAACGTCGTGCTCGGCGGCCTCGCGATGGGCATGAGCCGTGAGGAGGTCCGTGCCCGCTACCAGGAGATCGTGGACTTCTCGGGGATCAACGAGAAGGGCGACTTCATCACGCTGCCGATGCGGACGTACTCCTCCGGCATGGCGGCGCGCCTGCGCTTCTCCATCGCGGCCGCCAAGAACCACGACGTCCTCATGATCGACGAGGCGCTGGCCACCGGTGACCGCAAGTTCCGGGTGCGTTCCGAGGAGCGCATCCGGGAGCTGCGCAAGGAGGCCGGCACGGTCTTCCTGGTCAGCCACAACAACAAGACGATCCGGGACACCTGCGACCGGGTGCTGTGGCTGGAGCGGGGCGAGCTGCTGATGGACGGCCCCACCGAAGAGGTGCTCAAGGCCTACGAGAGGGAGACCGGGAAGTAGGCCCTCGCGTCCCCCTCGCGACCCCCGCCGGCACACCGCGGCGGGGGTCGCCGCGCGGTGGGGGGCCTGCGCCGGAAGGCGGGGGTTGGCGGAGGGCGCGGCCGCATCAACTCCCC
>NZ_JBEXWB010000341.1:0-6787 GCF_040629645.1 Streptomyces sp. NPDC005899
GCGGTGATCCGCAGCCGACGGTGCAGGCCGTGAGCGGCCGGAGCGCCCTGAGCGGCGGTGCCGTGAACGGCCGGGACGGCCCGGCGGTGCGTGGGACCGCCGCCCGCCGGGGCGCGGGGGAGTAACGGGCGGAACCCGGTGCGCCGCCGTGGCGGTCACCGGGTTCCGTGCGGGCGGGTGGGTGCTAGCCGGCCTTCTCCTGCTCCCGCTCCACCTGCTCGTTCCACTCGCGCTTGACCGCGCGCCACGCGTCGTCGTTCTGCCCGAGGCGCCAGTAACCCGATATGGACAGCTGGGAGAGCGGGACGCCGCGCTCCAGCCGCAGGTGGCGCCGGATCTCCTTGACGAAACCGGCCTCGCCGTGGACGAAGGCCTGCACCTCACCCTCGGGGAACTCCAGCCCCGTCACCGCGGCGACGAGGGCCTCCCCGACCGGGCGGTCACCGCGGTGCAGCCAGGTCACGGCCACCCCGTCCGGCGTCACGATCTTCTGCTCCTCCGAGGCGTCGGCCACCTCGACGAAGGCGTGCACCAGGGCGCCCGTCGGCATCTGCTCCAGCGCCGCGGCGATCGCCGGCAGCGCGCTCTCGTCGCCGGCCAGCAGGTGCCAGCCGGCCGAGGCCTGCGGCGCGTACCCTCCGCCGGGGCCCAGGAAGGTCACCTGGTCGCCGGGGCGCGCCCGCACCGCCCACGGCCCCGCGAGTCCCTCGTCGCCGTGCACGACGAAGTCGACCGCGAGCTCCCGGGTGGCGGGGTCCCAGGAGCGCACGGTGTAGGTGCGCGTGGTGGGCCACTGCTCGCGCGGGTACTCCTCGCGGATCCTGGCCATGTCGAAGGGGTGGGCGTGGTCCGTGCCCTCGGGGGCGAAGCACAGCTTGATGTAGTGGTCGGTGTACCCGTCGAGGGAGAAGTCGGCCAGGCCGTCACCCCCGAGGACCACGCGCACCATGTGCGGGGTGATCTGCTCGGTGCGCAGGACCTGCGCCCCCTGTGCCTTCGGTGCCCGGCGTGCCGGCCGCTCTGCCACGAGGTTCTCCCTGCTCTGGACGTCATGGTGTTCCAGGTACGCGGATCCGCGTACGCGCAGGCCGTCCGCGGCCGTCGCCCACCCGGGCCCCCATGTACTTAGGCTTACCTAAGCTAGCATCCTCGCGCCTGGAGTGTCACGAGGAGGCGCTGCAGGGCGCCCCCGAGACCCCACCGGGACGCCAGGGCCTCCAGTGCCGCCGGGTCGCGCGGTTCCCGGGGCAGGGCCAGTCCGACCTCGGGCACGGGGACGTCGCCCGCCACGCGGACGACCTTGGGGGCGACCGCGACGTAGTCGCGCGCCTCGTCGAGCCGCTTGCGCTGCGACGGCGTCAGCCGGGAGGCCGGGTCGTCCACCGCGGCCATGATGCCCGCGAGGTCGCCGAAGGTGCCGAGCAGCTTGGCGGCCGTCTTCTCCCCGATTCCCGGGACTCCCGGCAGACCGTCGCTCGGATCGCCGCGCAGCAGCGCCAGGTCGACGTAACCGGCACCGTCCACGCCGTACCTCTCCCGCAGCCATGCCTCGTCCGTCACCTGGAGCGAACCCACGCCCTTGAGGGGGTAGAGCACCCGCACCCCGCGGGCGTCGTCGACCAGCTGGTAGAGGTCGCGGTCCCCGGTGACGATGTCGACCGGCCCGGCCGCCCGGCCGGCCAGGGTGCCGATCACGTCGTCCGCCTCGTACGGGGGGACGCCGATCCGGGTGATGCCGAGCGCGTCCAGCACGTCCTCGATGATCGGGACCTGCGGCGAGAGCGTGTCGGGGGTCTCCTCCTCGTCGGGGGCGCCGGCGGGCGTCTCGACGGCCACGCGGTGCGCCTTGTAGGTGGGGATCAACTCCACCCGCCAATGCGGCCGCCAGTCCGCGTCCATGCAGGCGACCAGGTCGTCCGGCCGGTGGTCCTGCACGAGCCTGGCGATGAAGTCGAGCAGCCCGCGCACGGCGTTGACCGGCGTGCCGTCCGGTGCGCGCACCGAGTCCGGGACGCCGAAGTAGGCGCGGAAATAGAGGGAGGCGGTGTCGAGGAGCATCAGGCGTCGCGTCACACCCCGATGATGCCGCACGCCACCGACAGTCCGGCCGCGGCGCCCGCAGCGCCCGTGGCTCCCACCCGGCGCCGCGCGTAAGTGAACTGAGTCACACATCTGTTTGGGTTGCGTAAGTACGGGCAGGCGCGGCAACGGAGCGGATCACGGCCATTTTTCGACCTGTGTTCGTGCTCGGCGGACCGGATCCGCCCGCTCCTGGGTCTGCCGACGGGGGTGGCAGGCTGTTTTCGGTTCAACGCGTGAGGTGTATGTGTCAAGGCTGCAAGCTGAACACCTGTACAAGGTGTTCGGCAGACGACCGGATCAAGCCGTGCGGAAGCTCGAGAACGGTACCCACCGTGACGAGCTGCGCGCCGACGGAACGACAGCAGCGGTGATCGACGCCTCGTTCACCGTGGAACCGGGTCAGATCTTCGTGGTGATGGGGCTCTCCGGATCCGGGAAGTCGACCCTGCTGCGGATGCTCAACGGGCTGCTGGAGCCCACCGCCGGGCGCGTCCTGTTCGACGGGCAGGACCTCACCGCGCTGAGCGCCCGCGAACTGCGCGGCGTCCGCTCGTCGAAGATCAGCATGGTCTTCCAGCACTTCGCGCTCTTCCCCCACCGCAGCGTCCTGGAGAACGCCGCGTACGGCCTCGAGGTCCAGGGGGTGCCGCGCGCCGAACGTGAGCGGCGCGCCACCGAGGCGCTGCAGCTGACCGGTCTCGCCGGGTGGGAGAAGTCCTGGCCCGACGAGCTCTCCGGCGGCATGCAGCAGCGCGTGGGCCTGGCCCGCGCACTCGCCACCGACGCCGACCTCCTGCTGATGGACGAGTCGTTCAGCGCGCTCGACCCGCTGATCCGCCGTGACATGCAGGACCAGCTCCTCGAACTGCAGAAGCGGCTGAAGAAGACCATCGTCTTCATCACCCACGACCTCAACGAGGCCATGCGCCTCGGGGACCGTATCGCCGTGATGCGGGACGGCGAGATAGTCCAGCAGGGCACCGCCGAGGACATCCTCGTCCGGCCGTCCAACGACTACGTGGCCTCCTTCATCCAGGACGTCGACCGCTCCCGGGTGCTCACCGCCGGTTCGATCATGGAGGCGCCCGACGCGGGACGCTCCCACGAGGCCGTGCTGGCCGAGGCGCCCGCGACGGTGTCCGCGGACACGCCCATCGCCGAGCTCTTCACCCCCTGCTCCACCAGCGGGGTCGACGTGGCCGTCACCGACGCGGGCGGCGGTGTCATCGGGGTCGTGCCCCGCGACCGGTTGCTCGCCGCACTCGGCGAGGAGCCCCGGGTCGAGGACGCCCTGTCCGCCCCGCGCCCCGCAGGGGTGGTGAAGGCCGGTGCCTAGGGTCTCCTTCGGTGAATGGGTCGAGAGCGCGGTCGACTGGCTCCAGTCGAACCTCACCTGGATCTTCGACGCCGTCAAAACCGTTCTCGGCGGCATGTACGACGGCGTCGACGCCGTCCTCGGCGGTGGTGAGCCGCTCCTGATGGCGGCGATCTTCGCCGTCGTCGCCTTCTGGCTGCGCGGAGTGCTCCCGGCCGCCCTCACCTTCGTCGGGTTCGCCCTCATCGACTCCCTCGCCCTCTGGGACGAGGCGATGGCCACGCTGTCGCTCGTCATCGTGGCAGCGGTCATCACCATCGTGATCGCCGTGCCCACGGGCATCTGGGCCGCCCGGAACAGCAAGGTCAGCGCCACGCTGCGGCCGGTGCTCGACGTCATGCAGACGATGCCGGCGTTCGTCTACCTGATCCCCGGCGTCATGTTCTTCGGCGTCGGCGTCACGCCCGGCGTGATCGCCACCATCGTCTTCGCGATGCCTCCCGGTGTCCGGATGACCGAACTGGGCATCCGCCAGGTCGACGGTGAACTCGTCGAGGCCGCCGCGGCGTTCGGCACCACACCCAAGGACACCCTCACCCGGGTCCAGCTCCCGCTCGCGCTGCCGACGATCATGGCCGGAATCAACCAGGTCATCATGCTCGCCCTGTCCATGGTCGTGATCGGCGGCATGGCCGGAGCCGGGGGCCTCGGTGAGAAGGTCTACGCCGCGATCACCCAGCTCCAGGTCGGCCTCGCGGCCGAGAGCGGGATCGCCGTCGTCATCCTCGCCATGTACCTGGACCGGATGACCGGCGCGCTCAACGAACGGGTCTCCCCGCTCGGCCGCCGCGCCGCCGCCAAGGCCGCCGCCGGTGCGCGGCGCCTGAGGTTCGCGCACTACAAGCCGGGGACCGCCGTCGCCATGACCGGGGTCGTCGTCCTGGCGCTCGTGGCGGGCGGCCTGAACATCGCCGGTTCGGGCGACGCGAAGAGCACCCGGGCCGGTGGCGACGTCGGCAAGGGCCAGAAGATCGACATGGGGTACATCCCCTGGGACGAGGGCATCGCCTCCACCTTCCTCTGGAAGGAGATCCTGGAGCAGCGCGGCTACGAGACGGGCATCACCCAGCTCGACGCCGGTCCGCTCTACTCCGGTGTGGCCCGCGGTGACATCGACTTCCAGACGGACGCCTGGCTGCCCACCACGCACAAGGACTACTGGGACAAGTACAGCGGCCGGCTGGACGACCTGGGCTCCTGGTACGGGCCGACCTCGCTGGAGCTGACGGTTCCGTCGTACGTCAAGGGCGTCGACTCGCTGGCCGACCTCAAGGGCCGGGGCAAGACGTTCGGCGGGAAGATCATCGGCATCGAGGCCAGTGCCGGGATGATGGGCACGCTCGACGAGAAGGTGCTCAAGGCCTACGGCCTGGAGGGCGAGTACGAGGTCGTCTCCTCCAGCACCTCCTCCATGCTGGCCGAGCTGAACGCCTCCATCAAGAAGAAGGAGCCGGTCGTGGTGACCCTGTGGTCGCCGCACTGGGCCTACGGCAAGCACGACCTGAAGAAGCTCGAGGACCCCAAGGGTGCCTGGGGCAAGGGCGAGGAAGTGCACACGGTCGCCCACAAGGGCTTCGCGAAGAAGGCCCCCGCCGTCGCCCGGTGGCTGAAGGACTTCAAGCTCACCGAGAAGCAGCTCACGAGCCTCGAGAACGAGATCCAGGACGCCGGGCAGGGCGAGGAGCAGAACGGCGTACGCGCCTGGCTGAAGAAGAACCCCGGCCTGGTCGACCGGCTGGCTCCGGTGCCGGGCGGCTCCGGCGGCACACAGCAGGGCAAGGACGCGGGCAGGACCGTCGCCATGGGGTACTTCCCGTGGGACGAGGCGATCGCCTCGACCTACCTCTGGCAGAACATGCTGGAGGACCGGGGGTACCGGACCACCGTCAAGCAGCTCGACCCGGGTCCGCTCTACACCGGTCTCGCGCAGGGGCAGCTGGACGTCCAGTTCGACTCCTGGCTGCCGACGACGCACAAGGACTACTGGGACCGCTACGAGGACGACCTCACCGACCTGGGCTCCTGGTACGGGCCGACCTCGCTGGAGCTGACGGTTCCGTCGTACGTCAAGGGCGTCGACTCGCTGGCCGACCTCAAGGGCCGGGGCAAGACGTTCGGCGGGAAGATCATCGGCATCGAGTCGAGCGCCGGGATGATGGGCACGCTCGACGAGAAGGTGCTCAAGGCCTACGGCCTGGAGGGCGAGTACGAGGTCGTCTCCTCCAGCACCTCCTCGATGCTGGCCGAGCTGAACCGGTCGATCAGGAAGAAGGAGCCGGTCGTGGTGACCCTGTGGTCGCCGCACTGGGCCTACGGCAAGCACGACCTGAAGAAGCTCGAGGACCCCAAGGGCGCCTGGGGCGAGGGCGAGCAGATCCACACGGTCGCCAGGAAGGACTTCGCGAAGGACTTCCCCGAGCTGACCGGCTGGCTGAAGGACTTCCAGCTCAGCGAGGCGCAGCTGGCCTCGCTCGAGGTGGAGATCCAGAAGGGCGGCGCCGGCAAGGAGAAGGAGTCCGCCCGCCGCTGGATGGACGCCAACCCGGACGTGGTGGACCGGCTGACGCCCGTCGGCGGCTGAGTCCGGGCCTGTACGACGAGGACGGCGAGGGGACGGTCCCGGTAGCGAACCGGGGCCGTCCCCTTCAGGCTGGTCGAAGGACCCCGGACGGTTTCCCGTCCTGTCACTTCCGCTCCATCCCGCGCACGACATGCGTAGGGTGCTGGCAACCGGGAGGATGGCGATCCGGGGAGGGAGCCGGACATGGACGACAAGGAAGCCCTTCGAGTGGGTGCCGCGGTGCGCCGACGGCGCAGGACCCTCGGACTCACGCTGGCCGTCGTGGCCGGGCGCAGTGGTCTGTCCGTACCGTTCCTCAGCCAGATCGAGAACGAGCGGGCGCGCCCCAGCCCCCGGTCGCTGGACCGGGTGGCCGAGGCGCTGGAGACGACCACCGAGCGTCTGCGTGCGGCGGCCGACTCGGCGCGCGCCGTGGACGTCGTACGGGCGGACGGGGCGGGCGGGGCGCGCCGGCTGGTGCGCGGCCGCCACCAGCTGAGCGCCCTGGAGTTCGTGGGCGAGTCGGACCTGGGGCGCGAGTTCCAGCACCGCAACGACGAGATGATGTACGTCGTGGAGGGCGCCGTGGAGGTCGAGGCCGAGGGGCGGGCCTACCGCCTCGGCCGCGGTGACACGCTCTTCCTCTCGGGCGGGGTCCGCCACCGGTGGCGCGCGACCGTCACGGACACCCGGCTGCTCGTCGTGGCCGTCGCCGAGCACATCGACGCCACCTACGACGCCCGCCGCTGAGGGCGGTGAGCGCCTCCGCA
>NZ_JBEXWB010000342.1:0-6772 GCF_040629645.1 Streptomyces sp. NPDC005899
GCTCGCCGAGGCGTACCGGGAGGCGGCGGGGGGGGGGGGGCGCCCCCCCCCCCCCCCCCCGGGGCGGGGGGGGGGGGCGGGGCCGCCCCCCCCACCCCCGGCGCCCCCCCCGCCCCCCCCCCCTCTCCTGCGTGGGGTGCCCCGTCGCCCCGGGGCGTCCGGCCCGGGGCGAGGAGGCGGGCCCGGGGCGGTGGCTGTGGACGGCCCCGCCATCACCTCGGGGGCAGCGGCGGCCTCCGCAGGGCCGGCGCCGTGTCATAGGTGGGTGGCGTCGACGCCGGGTGGCCGGCGAGGAGGTCCAGGGCGACGCGGACCGCGTCGTCCAGTACCGCGTGGCGGCCCTCCGCCCAGTCCAGGGGGGTGCGCAGGGCCTCCAGGTCGGGCTCGACCCCGTGGTTCTCGACGGACCAGCCGTACGTGTCGAACCAGGCCGCGTTCATCGGCACCGTGATCACCGTGCCGTCGCCGAGCCGGTGGCGGCCGGTCATGCCGACCACGCCGCCCCAGGTGCGCTGGCCGACCACCGGGCCCAGCTTCAGCAGCCTGAAGGCGGCTGTGATCATGTCCCCGTCGGAGGACGTGGCCTCGTCGGCCAGGGCGACCACCGGGCCGCGCGGCGCGTTGGACGTGTACGACACCGCCTGCGCGTTGCGGGTGAGGTCCCAGCCGAGGATCGTGCGGGTGAGCTTCTCGATGACCAGCTCGCTGATGTGGCCGCCCGCGTTGCCCCGTACGTCCACGATCAGTGCCGGGCGTGCCACCTCCAGGCGCACATCGCGGTTGAACTGCGCCCATCCGGAGCCGCCCATGTCGGGGATGTGCAGGTAGCCGCACCTGCCGCCGCTCAACTCCCGGACCACCTCCCGGCGTTTGGCGACCCAGTTCTGGTAGCGCAGGGGGCGTTCGTCGACGAGGGGGACGATCGCGATACGGCGGGAGCGGCCGCCGCTTCCGTCTCCCGCGGGGCGGAAGGTGAGCTCGACCGTGGTGCCGCCCGCCGCCGTCAGCAGCGGGTAGGGCCCCGCGACCGGGTCGACCGGACGGCCGTCGACGTGGGTGAGGACCGAGCCCTCCCGGACACCCGTGCCCGCGAGCGGTGAACGGGCCTTGGAGTCGGAGGAGTCGCCGGGGAGGATCCGCCGGACCACCCAGTCGCCGTCGCGGCACACGAGATCGGCGCCCAGCAGGCCGATCGCCCGCTGGTAGTGCGGCGGGCCCTCGTTGCGGCGGGCGGGGGAGACGTAGGCGTGCGAGGTGCCCAACTCGCCCAGGACCTCGCGCAGCAGGTCGGCGAACTCGTCCGGTGAGGCGACCCGTTCGACCAGCGGACGGTACTGGTCGAGCACGCCCTCCCAGTCGATGCCGCACATGTCCGGCTCCCAGAAGTAGGAGCGGATGATGCGCCCCGCCTCGCCGTAGGCCTGGCGCCACTCGGCGGCGGGGTCGACGTCGTGCAGGATGCGGCGCAGGTCGAGGTAGACCGTCGAGTCGCTGTCGCCGGCCTCGTGGGAGGGAGCGGCCCGCAGCTCGCCGTCGTCCATGACGACCAGCCGAGTCCCGTCGCCGCTGACCGAGAACCAGTCCAGGTGGGCGACCAGCTCGGTCCTGCGGGCCTTGGCGATGTTGAAGTGTTCCAGCGTGGGCCGGCCCGACATGTCCGCGGGGTTGGCGAACGTCTCGCCGAGGGCGCCGGAGATCGGCCAGCGCAGCCAGACCAGTCCGCCGCCGCTCACCGGGTGCAGCGCCGAGTACTTGGACGCGGAGACGGGGAAGGGCGTCACCCGGCTCTCCAGCCCCTCGAACTCCACGGTGACCGCCGTGCCCTCGACACCGGTGCTCTCGGCGGCGTCGACGGGGTCCAGCCCGCCCGCCGCGGGGCGGCCGTCGGGCAGCAGCGCGAAGGGGGACGGGGTGGCCGAGGACAGCGGCACCAGGTAGGGGCGGCAGCCGAGCGGGAAGGAGAGGTCGCCGGTGTGGACGTCGTACACCGGGTCGAAGCCGCGCCAGGAGAGGAACGCGAGGTAGCGGCCGTCACCGGTGAAGACGGGGTTCTCGTCCTCGAAGCGGCCGTTGGTCACGTCGACCATGACCGGTGCGCCGGGGCCGGTGATCCTGGCCAGCTTGATCTGCCGCAGCGACCGGCCGACTCCCGGGTGGGACCAGGTCAGCCAGGCGCCGTCCGGGGAGAACGCCAGATCGCGGACCGGGCCGTTGCCGGAGCGGACGAGCTCGGTGACCTCGCATTCCCGGGTGACGGGCCCCGGCCGGGCGGTGAGCGGCCCGGCGCTCTCGTCCAGGACCGCGACCGCCTCCTCTTCCTCCGCCGTGTCCAGCAGCAGCAGGCGCCCGTCGTTCGAGGCGACGGCGAGCCGCTCGCCCTCCGGATCCGCGATCATCTCGTGGACCCGGCCCAGGCGGCCGGAGGCCAGCCGCCTGGGCGGGCGGTCGCCGCTGGCCCGGGGGAGGTAGGCGATCTCGACGGCGTCGTCGCCGTCCGCGTCGGTGACGTACGCGACCTGGCCGCTGCTGCCGAGCATCTCGGGCAGCCGCACGCGCACGCCCGGGGTGTCGTGGATGGTCCGCGCGGGGCCGTCCCGGTGCGTGAGCCAGTACAGGCTGCCCCGCACGGAGACGGCGCTCGCCCGGCCCGTCTCGTCCACGGACAGTGAGTCCACGTGGCTGGCGGCGGGCACCTGGTACGTGCGCCGCCCCGCCCGGGGCCCGCCGAGCCGCACCTCGAGCTTGCGGGGCACGGCGTCCGGCGACTCCAGGTCCTCCACCAGCCAGAGGTCGCCCGCGCACTGGTAGACGACCCGGTGGCCGTCGCTGGAGGCGTGCCGGGCGTAGAACGCGTCGTGGTCGGTGTGGCGGCGCAGGCCGGTGCCGTCCGTCCGGCACGAGTACAGGTTGCCGACGCCCTCGTGGTCGGAGAGGAAGGCGATGCGCCCGCCGACGAACATGGGCGCGTCCAGGTGCCCGCCGATGTCCGGCAGCAACCGCTCGCCGTGCAGCCACAACCGGCCGGTCGCCCCGCCCCGGTAGCGCTTCCAGGCCGCGGGCTCGTGCGGCGGTTTCCCGGTGAGCAGCAGGGTCCGCCGCTGCCCGTCGACGTCGGCGACGGCGATGTCGGAGACGGGGCCCCAGGGGAGTCTGCCCCCGGGGCCGCCGTCGGTGGGGACGCTGTAGGCCCACGAGAAGTAGGAGAACGGCTGGTTGTGCGAGGACACGGCGAGGATCTGCGAGGTGTCGCCGGGATCGGGGCTCCAGCCGCACACCCGGGCGTCGGTCGACCCCCAGTACGTGAGCCTGCGGGCGGGGCCGCCGTCGACGGGGGCGAGGTGGATCTCGGGATCCAGGGTGCGCCAGCTCGTGTAGGCGATGCGGCTGCCGTCGGGCGAGAAGCGGGGATGGCCGACCCTGGTCCGGTCGACGGTCACCCGCCACGCCCGGCCGGGCCGGTGCCCCGCCGGTGCGAGCGGGGAGACCCAGAGGTCGTCCTCGGCCGCGAAGCAGAGCAAGTCGTCGTGGAGGTGCGGGAAGCGGAGATACGCGACGTCGTCACTCACCCTCCAATGCTTTCCGCGCGGGGGGTTCGCGGCAACTTGTGGTGCAGGACACAAGCGAAACCGCCCGGTTTCGCCCGGACGAGGGAGTACCTTCTAAGTGTACGAAACAGTTTCGTTCGTATCGCCGGTCGCCGACCGGCGTGCGATCCGGTCGACGCGACGGAAAGGGGGTCGGCACATGGCACGAACCCGGCTCACGCCCGAACGCGAGAGCGAGCTGTACGCCGCCGTGCTCGATCTGCTGGGCGAGGTCGGTTACGAAGCCCTGACCATGGACGCCGTCGCGGCCCGCACCCGCTCCAGCAAGGCCACCCTCTACCGCCAGTGGGGGAGCAAACCCGAGCTGGTCGTCAAGGCGCTCCGGAACAACAAGCCGGTCCACCTCGCCGAGATCGACACCGGTTCGCTGCGCGGCGACGTCCAAGCCGTGCTCCTGCGTTCCGACGACTGCCAGATGGAGAAGAACTCCGCGCTGCTGCGGGGTCTGAGCCATGCCGTCCACGACAACCCCGATCTGTTCCAGGCGCTGCGCGAGCTGATCGTCGAGCCGGAGATGACCGGCCTGCAGACGCTGCTCCAGCGGGCCGTCGACCGGGGTGAGGTGCGTCCGGACAACCCGGCGCTCCCCTATGTGCCCCACATGATGATCGGTGCCTTCGCGGCCCGTGAACTGGTCGAGGAACGTCCGGTCGACCAGGCGTTCCTCGTCGACTACGTCGAAGCCGTGGTGTTCCCCGCCCTCGGTGTCTGACCCTTCCGCCCTTCCGTACGCCCCCTCCCCGACGCTCCACCTGAGACCTGACACGCCGCTCTCGTCGTCGGGCTGGTTCCTCACGCCCTTCCTCCACTCAACGACCTGACCGGGAGTACCCCTCCGTGGCCACATTCCTCTACAAGCTGGGGCGGCTCGTCTTCCGGCGCCGCCGCTACGTCGCCCTCGTCTGGGTGGCGCTGCTGGCGCTCGCCGGATTCGGTGCCGCCTCCGCGACCACCGCCACCTCCAGTTCCTTCTCGATTCCCGGCACCGAGGCCCAGCGGGCCTTCGACCTGCTGGAACAGCGCTTCCCCGGAGGCAGCGCCGACGGCGCCACCGCCCGGGTCGTCTTCAAGGCCCCCGAGGGCGCGAAGGTGACCGACGCCGCCAACAAGGCCGAGGTCAGGGACATCGTCGGCGAGCTGAAGGCCGGCTCGGACCAGATAGCCTCGGTCGCCGACCCGTACAAGGCGAACGCCGTCAGCAAGGACGGCTCGACGGCGTACATCTCCGTCACCTACGACGTCAGCTCCATGGAGCTGACGGAGGGGACGCGGGAGTCGCTGGAGCACGCGGGGGAGTCCGCCCGGAGCAGCGGGATGACCGTGGAGATCGGCGGTGACGCGCTCCAGGTGATGCCGGAGACCGGCGCCACGGAGATCATCGGTGTCGCCATCGCCGCGGTGGTGCTCGTCATCACCTTCGGATCACTGATCGCCGCGGGCCTGCCCCTGCTCACCGCACTCATCGGCGTCGGCATCGGGGTCTCGCTGATCACGGCCCTGGCGAACGTGCTCGACCTGGGGTCCACCACCTCCACGCTCGCGATGATGATCGGCCTGGCGGTCGGTATCGACTACGCGCTGTTCATCGTCTCCCGCTACCGGGCCGAACTGGCCGAGGGCCGGGAGAGGGAGGAAGCCGCCGGGCGGGCCGTCGGGACCGCCGGCTCCGCGGTCGTCTTCGCCGGTCTGACCGTCGTGATCGCCCTGGTCGGCCTCGCCGTCGTCAACATCCCGATGCTCTCGAAGATGGGCTTCGCCGCCGCGGGCACGGTCGCGATAGCCGTCCTCATCGCCCTCACCCTCGTACCGGCGCTGCTGGGCTTCGCGGGCAAGCGGGTCATGGGGCGCAGGGCGCGCAAGGCCGCGGAGGCGGAGGACCGCCCCGAGGCGAAGCCGAACATGGGCACCCGCTGGGCGCGGTTCGTGCTGCGCAGGCCCGTGTGGGTGCTGCTCGTCGGCGTCGTCGGCCTCGGTGCCATCGCGGTACCGGCCGCCTCGCTCGAGATGGGTCTGCCGGACGACGGCTCCCAGCCGAAGAGCACCACGCAGCGCCAGGCGTACGACCTGCTCTCCGACGGCTTCGGCCCCGGGTTCAACGGGCCGCTGCTGATCGTCGTGGACACGAAGAGGAGCGCGGACGGCAAGGCCGCGGTCGATCAGGTCTCCCGGGAGATCGAGGGCATCGGCCACGTCGAGGCCGTCACCCCCGCCACGTTCAACAAGGCGGGCGACGCGGCCACGATCACCGTGATCCCGAAGGACCGCCCGAGCTCCACCGAGACGGAGCAGGTCGTCCACTCGATCCGTGACGCGGGCCCCGGCATCAGGAGCGAGACGGGCGCCGAGGTGCTGGTCACCGGTGCCACGGCGATGAACATCGACTTCTCGCAGAAGATGAACGACGCCCTGCTGCCGTATCTGGCGCTCGTCGTCGGCCTGGCCTTCCTGCTGCTGATGGTGGTGTTCCGCTCCCTGCTGGTGCCGCTGAAGGCGGCCCTCGGCTTCCTGCTCTCGGTCGTCGCGGCCCTCGGAGCGGTCGTCGCGGTCTTCCAGTGGGGCTGGCTCGCCTCCCTCTTCGGGGTCGAGCAGACGGGCCCGATCATGAGCATGATGCCGATCTTCATGGTCGGTGTCGTCTTCGGCCTCGCGATGGACTACGAGGTCTTCCTGGTCACCCGCATGCGGGAGGCGTACGTCCACGGGGAGACGCCGGGTCAGGCCGTCGTCACCGGATTCCGGCACGGGGCCAGGGTGGTCACGGCCGCCGCGGTCATCATGATGGCGGTCTTCGCCGGCTTCATCGGCTCCACCGAATCGATGATCAAGATGATCGGCTTCTCGCTGGCCATCGCGGTCTTCTTCGACGCCTTCGTGGTCCGCATGGCCATCGTGCCGGCGGTGCTGGCCCTGCTCGGCAAGCGTGCCTGGTGGCTGCCGCGCTGGCTGGACCGCGCCCTGCCCAACGTCGACGTCGAGGGCGAGGGGCTGCGCAAGGAGCCGCTCGCCGAGGCCGACGGGGACGGCCGGCGCGAGGCGGTCCGCGTCTGAGCCGTACGGACCCCGGGGCCCGCGTCCGAGCGGTGCGCGGCCCCGGTGCGCCGGTTACCTGTGGGGACGGGGGACCGGGGCGGCAGAAGGCCCCCGCGCACGCGGCGCGGGGGCTTTCG
>NZ_JBEXWB010000343.1:0-6729 GCF_040629645.1 Streptomyces sp. NPDC005899
CGAAGGCCCCGACGGACGGACGTCGGGGCCTTCGCCGTACCCGGGAGCCGGTCAGCCGATCCAGCACCGGGTCACGGTCGAGGACTCCACCTGGAAGTTGATCCGTCCGCCGAGGAACTCCATGGTGACGACCGTGCCCGGCGGGAGTGACCGGACCGTGCTCCAGCCGCGCTCTCTCGCCTGCCGCTCGGCGGTCTCGGCGTCGAGGCCGACGTACGACTCGGGCTTGTCGGCCGGCTGGGCGGAGGGTGTCGGTACAGGTGCCATGCCTCTCACCGTAGGGCGCACGGGACGGTGACGGAAGCGGGGCGGGTGACGACGGACGCGCACGTCCTCGTGCGGTCCACGGTCACGGGTGTGTCACAGGTCCCCACGCGCGCGTACCGGACGCCTTTCACCCGAACGCTTCGCACCGGCCCCCGCGAACCGCAATTCACGACCGCCCGCGCAAACGTGCGCGCGGCCGTGGAAGCGAATTGCCGGACGGGCCGGCACCGGGGCGGAGCGTGATTTCCGGAGAGCCGTGGAAAGGCGCGTGAACGGGTACGTCATCGGCAATTCACGTGCCCTTCCGCGCGCCTTATCCGCGTCCCGGGTATCTCCCCGGCCCGAGGCCACCGCCGGCCGGACGGACGGTCAGGGATGCGGCGACCGGACGCACGTCCTCACAGCGCCTTCCCCTTGCGGACCACATCCGCCGCCTTGTACCGGAGCGCGTACGCCCCGTCCAGGACGCTGCCCCGGGAGCGGTGCAGCGCCGTACGGACCGCGCTCCGCGAGCGGCCCCTGGCGCCCCGGGAGGCGAGTTCGGTGAAGAGCCGCTCGTGCCGCTCCGCGATCGGTGCCGGGTCGAACCGGGCGGAGGACGCCCGTGCGGCCCGCCCCATCCGGTGCCTGAGACCGTCGTCGTCCACGAGCGCGAGCAGGGCGGAGGTGAAGGCCGCCGTGTCACCCAGCGGCACCAGCCGGCCGTCCTTGCCGTCGTCGATGATCTCGGCCGGGCCGTGCGGGCAGTCGGTGGAGACGACCGGCAGTCCGCAGCGCATGGCCTCCACGATCGTCATGCCGAAGGACTCGCGCTCGGAAGTGACGGCGGCGATGGATGCCTTGGGCCACTCCTTCTCCATCGGGTGCACCGATCCCATCAGGAGCACCCGGTCCCGGAGCCCGAGCCCGTCGACGAGCCCGCGCAGTGCCTTCTGCTCGTCGCCGCTCGCGTCGCCGGCGCCGTAGATCCGCAGTCCCCATCCGGGGCGGGCGGCCGCGACCCCGGCGAACGCCCGGATCAGCACGTCGTACCGCTTCACCCGGTGCAGGCGGCCCGCCGCGACGATCCACCGGGCGTCGCCGTCCGCGGGTGGCCCGGTGGGCGCCGGCACGCTGTTCGGGATGGCCTCGATCCGCACGCCGGGCAGGCGCAGCCGCTGCCGGTAGTCGCGGGCGTCGGCCTCGGTGACGGTCGTCACCGCGTCGAGCAGCCCGTACCGGTGGCTTATCTCCCGGCGGAGCCGGTAGCCGTGGCTCTCCAGCGTGAGGTGCTCCTGGCCGACGCGCACCGGGCCGCGCCGCGCCTGCCGGCTGATGTGGATGTTGAGGCCCGGGCGCGTCCCGACGACGACGTCCGCCTCCAGGGAGCCCAGAAAGGCCGCCAGGCGGTTGTCGGTGAGCCTGCTGTACTGGCGGTGCCTGGTGTCGCCCTGCGGGAAGACCGCGGCGGGCGCGGAGTAGGCGCCGGCGTCGCCGTCGTATCCCGGGCTCTCCTTGCGCAGGTCCACGAGATGCCGCATGCGCACTCCGTCGGGCGCGCCCAGCTTCGGTGTGTCCCGGTGGCGGAACACGGAGACGACCTCCACGTCGTGCTGCTCGGCCAAGGTGCCCGCGAGGGTGAAGACGGTACGGATCGTTCCCCCGATGCCGTACGCGTTGTGGAGCAGGAATGAAATGTGCATGGTGAAGTCGGCTTCCCCTGTTCGACTGGTCATCAGCGACCTTACGCGGCGTCACCTCGGCCCACCGGGTTCACCGGCGGGCGCGCAGGTCCGCGGCGGTATGACGCCGCCCGTGGCCTCAGGGGCCCTTCCGCGGAACGGTCCGCTCCGTATCGCTGCCGCGACCTGCCGGCCCGCAGGCCCGCCGGCCCGCCCGCCTTCTCGCGCCGATTCGCGCGTGACCCCGGCCCCCGGTCTCCCGTTGTCCTTTCATGAGCCGGGAACCGCCCGGCCCACGCACCGAGTCCGAGGAGCCACCCGTGCCGCGCATGCTGGACGTCAGCGAGGACGTACGCGCCGAGATCGGCGATGCCGAAGCCGACCGGCTGCTCGTCGGCGACAGTGCCCCAGGCAGTTACGACTGCACCTCCTGCCGCACTCCGGGCGACTGTGACCAGGAGCGCACGAGCACCGTGCTGTTCGTGGGCGAGGAGACCGCCGTACTCGCCTTCGCCCACGCGACCTGCATCCCCTCGCAGGTCGTCCAGGTCGCGGAGGACCAACTGCAGGGCGCCGTGCGATCCATCACCGGCAGCGAGCCACAGAACCCGGAGGGCCTCATGCCCGAACAGGCCGTTCTCGGCATCACCAGCGGCCTCGTCCTGATCGAGGACGACCTGCGCCCCGCACTCGTCGTCGAACCGACCGGCCCGATCGCCCGGCCCGGCACGGACGGCCGGGACGGCGACCAGTTCCTCCAGCTGCTGCTGGAACAGGGCTTCGTGCCCACGCCCGACCTGCACCGGCTGCCGGGCGTCCTGACCGGCTGGTCGGTGCTCCTGGCCATGGGGCAGCTGCACGCCGTGCTGCAGCCCGGCGCCGCCGGCGGCAGCCCCGTCGCGTGGTGGCAGGCGCATCAGCCGCTCCAGGTGACCGAGGGCTGGCGGGCCGCCGCGAACAAGTCGCAGACGGTGCTCGTCTTCGCCGCCCCGGCCGGCTCCATCGGCCAGCAGCCGCGCGAGGACCTGCTCCGCGACGCGCTCGACAAGGCCGCGGTCAACGGCCTCCTGGTCGCCGCCGCGATGCCGCTCGCCGGGACCTGATCATGTCCGCACCGCCCTCCCGTACCCGCCGGGCCCCGTTTTCTCCACCCGGCCCGCATCCGACGGGCGGCGGGGTCGTTGGCACCTACGTGCACTCATACGACCCTTCGCACCAGCAGCCCGCCCCGATCCCGGCCATGCGTCCGTCGCATGAACCCTCGGGCGGCACCTCCCCCACCCCGATCTACGACGCCCTGTACTCGGAGTACCGGCGATCGTTCCGGGCACTTCCGGGGGACCGGACGGGTGAGGAGAACCTCGGCTTCCGCAAGTTCGGCATCGGGATGTTCGGCGGCCGTGCCCCGCTGGGCGGTCGTACGGCCGCGAACGGCCAGGGGAGCCAGAGCGCGCACGGCAACCTGGGCTCCTGGCAGCGGGTGGGGCGTCACGCCGGGCGCACCCGGCCCGCGGCTCTGCCGCCGGGGTCCGGGGACGCCTGACCGCACGACAGAGCCCCGGGCCGCTCACCTCGCGTGAGTGAGCGGCCCGGGGCTCGGTCGTACGACGTCACTTCTTGCGGCCGCGCTTCTCACGCACCCGGACGGAGATGTGGATCGGGGTGCCCTCGAAGCCGAACTCCTCACGCAGCCGGCGCTCGACGAAGCGGCGGTAGCCGTGCTCCAGGAAGCCGGAGGCGAAGAGGACGAACCGCGGCGGCTTGGTGCCCGCCTGCGTGCCGAAGAGGATGCGGGGCTGCTTCCCTCCGCGCACGGGGTGCGGGTGGGAGGCGACGATCTCCCCGAGGAAGGCGTTGAGCCGGCCGGTGGGGATACGGGTCTCCCAGCCCTCGATCGCGGTCTCGATCGCGGGGACCAGCTTCTCCATGTGCCGGCCGGTGACGGCCGAGACGTTGACGCGCGGGGCCCAGGCGATCTGCGCGAGCTCCGTCTCGATCTCGCGCTCGAGGTAGTAGCGGCGCTCCTCGTCGAGGGTGTCCCACTTGTTGAAGGCGACGACGATCGCCCGCCCGGCCTCCACCGCCATCGTGATGATGCGCTGGTCCTGCACGCTGATGGACTCGCTGGAGTCGATCAGGATGACGGCGACCTCGGCCTTCTCCACGGCGGCCGCCGTGCGCAGCGAGGCGTAGTAGTCCGCGCCCTCCTGGAGGTGGACCTTGCGCCGGATGCCCGCCGTGTCGATGAACTTCCAGGTGGTCCCGCCGAGCTGGATCAGCTCGTCGACCGGGTCACGGGTGGTGCCCGCCAGGGCGTTGACGACGACGCGGTCCTCGCCGGCCACCTTGTTCAGCAGGGAGGACTTGCCGACGTTGGGGCGGCCGATCAGCGCGATGCGCCGCGGACCGCCGAGCGCGGTGCCGAAGGTCTGGGCCGGCGCCTCGGGAAGCGCCTCCAGCACGGCGTCGAGCATGTCGCCGGTGCCGCGGCCGTGCAGCGAGGAGACCGGGTGCGGCTCCCCGAGGCCCAGCGACCAGAGCGCGGTGGCGTCGGCCTCACCGCTCTGGCCGTCGACCTTGTTGGCGCACAGGACGACGGGCTTGCCCGCCCGGCGCAGCAGCTTGACGACCGCTTCGTCGGTGTCGGTCGCGCCGACCGTCGCGTCGACCACGAACACGACGGCGTCGGCCGTCTCGATGGCGTACTCGGCCTGGGCGGCGACGGCGGCGTCGAGGCCCAGCACGTCCTGCTCCCAGCCGCCGGTGTCGACGACCTTGAAGCGGCGCCCGGCCCATTCGGCCTCGTAGGTGACGCGGTCGCGGGTGACGCCCGGCTTGTCCTGCACGACGGCCTCGCGGCGGCCGATGATCCGGTTCACCAGGGTCGACTTGCCGACGTTGGGACGCCCGACGACGGCGAGCACGGGAAGCGGGCCGTGGCCGGCCTCACCGATCGCGCCCTCGACGTCCTCGGGGTCGAACCCCTCCTGCGCGGCGAGCTCCATGAACTCCGCGTACTCGGCGTCGCCAAGTGCTCCGTGCTCGTGGTCCGAGCCGTCGGAGTGAATCTGGTCGTTCATGAAGTCCGTTCCTCTGTGCGTCATCATCGATGGGCCACGAACTGGTGGCCCACTACTCAGGTCTTGGCCGGGCGCCCGGTGAGGCGCCTGGCGTCGTCCAGGTGCGCGGACAGCGCCCCCTGGATCCGGAGGGTCGCCTCGTCCAGCGCCTTCCTGGTCCGCCGGCCGCTGCCGTCGCCGGCCTGGAAGGCCTCGCCGAAGACGACGTCGACCCTGCTGCGCAGCGGAGGCAGCGCCGGTATCAACCGCCCGCGGCGCTCCGTGCTTCCCAGGACCGCCACGGGCACGATCGGCGCACCGCCGCGTACCGCGAAGTACGCGAGTCCCGCCCGCAGCGAGGCGAAGTCGCCCTCGCCCCTGGTGCCCTCGGGGAAGATCCCGAGGACGCCGCCGTTCTCCAGCACCCCGAGTGCCCGCGTGACGGCGGTGCGGTCGACGGTCGTACGGTCCACCTTCAGCTGCCCGATCCCGCGCAGGAACGGGTCGAGGGGACCGGCGAACGCCTCTTTCTTGATCAGGAAGTGGACGGGCCGGGGTGCGGTGCCCATCAGCATCGGCCCGTCGAGGTTGTGCGCGTGGTTCACCGCGAGTATGACGGGTCCGGTGGCGGGCACCCGCCACGCGCCGAGGACCCGGGGCCGGAACAGCCCGTACATGAGGCCGATGCCGATCCCGCGTCCGACGGCCGCTCCGCGCGGCGTGGGCGCGGCGGTGGCATCGGTCACTTCGCGGCCCGCTTCTCCCCGACGAGGGCGACGACACACTCGATGACCTGCGGGAGGGTCAGCTCGGTGGTGTCCACCTCGACCGCGTCGGCCGCCTTGGCCAGCGGGGACGTCTTGCGGCCGGAGTCGGCGGCGTCCCGCTTGATCAGCGCCTCCTTGGTGGCGGCGAGGTCCGAGCCCTTGACCTCACCGCTGCGGCGGGCCGCGCGTGCCTCGGGCGAGGCCGTCAGGAAGATCTTGATGTCGGCGTCGGGCAGCACGGTCGTGCCGATGTCCCGGCCCTCGACGACGATGCCCCGCCCGGCCTCGGCGGCGATGGTGCGCTGGAGCTCGGTGATCCGGGCCCGTACCTCGGGGACGGCGCTGACGGCGCTGACGGCCGCGGTGACCTCCTGGGTGCGGATCGGGCCGGAGGCGTCCTCGCCGTCGACGGTGATGGTCGGGGCCGACGGGTCCGTGCCGGAGAGAATGACCGGCTTGGCGGCGGCGGTGGCCACCTCGGCCGCGTCGTCCACGTCGATGCCGTTGTTCAGCATCCACCACGTGATCGCGCGGTACTGCGCGCCGGTGTCCAGGTAGCTCAGGCCGAGCTGCGCGGCGACGGCCTTCGAGGTGCTCGACTTGCCGGTGCCGGAGGGACCGTCGATGGCGACGATCACTGCGGCCGGGGCCGTCCGGGCTGCGGAGCTTACGGTTTCCACGGTGGTGGACACCTTCCTGGTACACGGGGTGGGCGGAGCGGGCCGGACAACGGCCTCCCCCAAGGTTACCGAGTGCGCGAAGCCCCTTCGCACACCTGCCCCGCGCGGACCCCGCCCGGGGGGGGGGGGGGCGCGGCCCCCGGGGGGGTGGGGGGGTGGGGCCCCCCCCCAACCGGCCCCGGGCCCACCCCCCGCCCCCCCCGCCCGGGCCCCCCCCCGGCCGCGGGCGGGAGGCGAGCCACGCACCCCCCGCCCCGCCGGGGGGCCAGGCGGAGGCGAGAAGGTGGAGGTCGAT
>NZ_JBEXWB010000344.1:0-6723 GCF_040629645.1 Streptomyces sp. NPDC005899
CTCGTTTTTATTTGGTTGCGTTAACCCTTGTTGCCCGTTTTTCCCCGAACGGGGATGGTCCGGCGCAAGGTTGCGCCGTCCGAGCCCCTTGCTCACATCGAGATGCCTGCCGATCCGAGGATCAGAGCTGGCCGCCGACGAAGACCGTGAGGTCGACGAGGCGGTTGGAGTAACCCCACTCGTTGTCGTACCAGCCGAGGATCTTCACCGAGTTGCCCTCCTGGACCATGGTCAGGGAGGAGTCGAAGGTGCAGGACGACGGGTCGCCGACGATGTCCGAGGAGACGATCGGGTCCTCGGTGTACGTCAGGAAGCCCTTGAGGTCGCCGTCGTCGGAGGCCTTCTTGAACGCGGCGTTGACCTCGTCCTTGGTGACCTCGCGCTGGAGCGTCACGACCAGGTCGGTCGCGGAGCCCGTCGGGACCGGCACGCGCATCGCGATGCCGTCGAGCTTGCCCTTGAGCTGCGGCAGGACCAGGGCGGTCGCCTTGGCGGCGCCGGTCGTCGTCGGGATGATGTTCTCGGCGGCGGCACGGGCGCGGCGCAGGTCCGAGTGCGGGAAGTCCAGGATCCGCTGGTCGTTCGTGTACGCGTGGACCGTGGTCATCAGGCCCTTGACGATGCCGAAGTTCTCGTCGAGGACCTTGGCCATCGGCGCCACACAGTTGGTGGTGCAGGACGCGTTGGAGATGACGTGGTGGTTGGCCGCGTCGTACTTGTCCTGGTTGACGCCCATCACGATGGTGATGTCCTCGTCCTTGGCCGGAGCCGAGATGAGGACCTTCTTGGCGCCGCCCGCGATGTGCTTCTCGGCGTCTGCCTTCTTGGTGAAGATGCCGGTCGACTCGATGACGATGTCGACGCCCAGCTGACCCCAGGGGATGTCGGCCGGGTTGCGCTCGGAAAGGACCTTGATGGTGTGACCGTCGACGGTGATGGTGTCGGCGGTGTGGCTCACCTCGCCCTTGAGACGACCCAGGATGGTGTCGTACTTCAGCAGGTGGGCCGTGGTCGCAGTGTCACCCAGGTCGTTGACAGCCACGATCTCGATGTCCGCACCCTGCTCCAGCAGCGCGCGGAAGTAGTTACGACCGATGCGGCCAAAGCCGTTGATGCCTACGCGGATCGTCACGAACCGATCTCCTCGTTAGGTACGCCGGTTTTCGACGCCGGCGAGTTGTATGGGATGTCCCCGACCGCCTCCGACCCTACCTCTCCCGAGGCCCGGGAGTGACATCGAGCGGCGTGGAACGGACAGCGGGGTCCGTACTCCCGAGTAGGGGTACGGACCCCGGGACCGCGGTCGCGGCGCGTGGAGCCGCTCAGCCGACGAGGCCGTCGGCCAGTTCCTCGCTGAGGGTGCTCTCCGTGCCCGGGACACCGAGGTCCTGGGCCCGCTTGTCGGCCATGGCCAGCAGGCGCCGGATCCGGCCGGCGACGGCGTCCTTGGTCAGCGGCGGGTCGGCGAGCGCCCCCAGTTCCTCCAGGGATGCCTGCTTGTGCTCCATGCGCAGCCGGCCGGCCGCCGCCAGGTGCTCCGGGACCTCCTCCCCCAGGATCTCCAGCGCGCGCCCCACCCGGGCCCCCGCCGCGACCGCGGCCCGGGCCGAGCGGCGGAGGTTGGCGTCGTCGAAGTTGGCCAGCCGGTTCGCGGTGGCGCGGACCTCGCGCCGCATCCGGCGCTCCTCCCAGGCCAGCACCGACTCGTGGGCGCCGAGCCGGGTCAGCAGCGCGCCGATCGCGTCACCGTCACGGACCACGACCCGGTCCACCCCGCGCACCTCGCGGGCCTTGGCCGCGATGGACAGCCGGCGGGCGGCGCCGACCAGCGCGAGGGCGGCCTCCGGGCCGGGGCAGGTGACCTCGAGCGAGGAGGAGCGGCCGGGCTCGGTCAGCGAACCGTGGGCCAGGAACGCGCCCCGCCAGGCCGCCTCCGCGTCGCAGGTGGCCCCCGAGACCACCTGCGGGGGCAGGCCGCGGATGGGGCGGCCGCGCCCGTCCACCAGACCGGTCTGGCGGGCCAGCTGGTCGCCGCCCGCCACCACGCGTACGACGTAGCGGGAGCCGCGCCGCAGCCCCCCGGGGGCCATCACGATCAGCTCCGAGCCGTGCCCGAAGATCTCCAGGATGTCCCGCTTGAGCCGGCGCGCGGCCATCGCCGTGTCCAGCTCGGCCTCGATCACAATCCGGCCGCTCACCAGGTGCAGCCCGCCCGCGAACCGAAGAATCGCCGAGACCTCTGCTTTTCTGCAGCAGGTCCGGGTCACGGGAAGCCGAGAGATTTCGTCCTTCACCGCTGGCGTCATCGCCATGGGCCGATCCTTCCATGCATCCGAAAAATACGGTCGTACGCGGCGGCCAACAGCTCCGGATCATGAATCGGAACGCCGTCGGGTGAGGCCACAGGGGCCAGCTCGACCGCGGCTCCGAGCCGCTTCGCGGCGTCGGCGAGGGACTCGCGGTCGGGCACGGCGGCCTCGTCGGCCAGCACCACGTCCATGGCGAGTTTAGGGGCGTGTCGTCCCAAAACCTCCAAATGACGCTGCGGTGAGAAGCCTTCTGTTTCGCCGGGCTGCGGCGCGAGGTTCAGCGAGAGGACCTTTCGGGCCCTCGTGGCGGTCAGCGCCTCCAGCAGTTCGGGCACCAGGAGGTGCGGGATCACCGAGGAGAACCAGGAGCCGGGGCCGAGCACCACCCAGTCGGCGTCCAGCACGGCGGCGACCGCCTCGGGGACCGCCGGCGGCGCGGCGGGGACCACGTGCACGGACTGCACCTCGCCGGGGGTGAGGGCCACCGTCGCCTGACCGCGCACGGTGACCACCTCCTCCGGACGCTCCGGGTGGTGGCCCCGCACGAGTGCCTGGAGCTCCAGGGGCACGGCGGACATCGGCAGCACCCTGCCGTGCGCGCCGAGCAGCTTGCCGACGAGGTCGAGGGCCTGCACCGGGTCCCCGAGCTGCTCCCAGAGCGCGACGATCAGCAGGTTGCCCACGGCGTGCTCGTGCAGGTCGCCCTTGGACTCGAAACGGTGCTGGATGACGCGGGACCAGGTGCGTCCCCATTCGTCGTCGCCGCAGAGGGCGGCGAGCGCCTTGCGCAGGTCGCCGGGCGGCAGGACGCCCAGCTCCTCGCGGAGCCGGCCGCTGGAGCCGCCGTCGTCGGCCACGGTGACCACGGCGGTGAGATCGCCGGTGATCCGGCGGAGCGCCGTGAGCGACGCGGACAGGCCCATGCCGCCGCCGAGGGCGACGACCTTGGGCTGCGTCCCGCGCTTGCGCCCGGAGACGGCGGCCGTGGCCCTGCTCAGCCGCCGCAGGCGCAGATTGCGACTGGTCACTCGCGCCCCATGTCCCGGTGGACGAGGACGGTCTCGATGCCTTCCGTGGCGAGCCGGGCGGCCAGCTTCTCCGACATGGCGACGGAGCGGTGCTTGCCTCCCGTGCAGCCGACCGCGATGGTCACGTAGCGCTTGCCCTCACGGCGGTAACCGGCCGCGATCAGCTGCAGCAGCTCCGTGTACTGGTTGAGGAACTCCTTGGCGCCCGGCTGCTCGAACACGTACTCGGACACCTCCTCGTTGAGGCCGGTGAACGGGCGCAGCTCGGGGACCCAGTGGGGGTTGGGCAGGAACCGGCAGTCCACGACCAGGTCGGCGTCGACGGGCAGGCCGTACTTGAAGCCGAACGACATCACCGTGGCCCGCAGCTCCGGCTCCTCGTCGCCGGCGAACTGGGCGTCCATCTTGGCGCGCAGTTCGTGCACGTTGAGGCTGGAGGTGTCGATGACCAGGTCGGCGTCGCCGCGCAGCTCACGCAGCAGGTCGCGCTCCGCCGCGATGCCGTCGACGATGCGGCCGTCACCCTGGAGGGGGTGCGGGCGGCGGACGGACTCGAAGCGGCGTACGAGTGCGTCGTCGGAGGACTCCAGGAAGACGATCCGGCGGGTGACGTGCTTGTCGTCCAGGTCCGCGAGGGACTCGCGGAGGTTGTCGAAGAAGCGGCGGCCCCGCACGTCGACAACGACGGCGATCCGGGCGACGTTGCCCTGGGACCGGGCACCGAGCTCCACCATGGTGGGGATCAGCGCGGGCGGCAGGTTGTCGACGACGAACCAGCCCAGGTCCTCCAGGCACTTGGCGGCGGTGCTGCGCCCCGCGCCCGACATACCGGAGATGATCACCAGTTCGGGGATGGCGGGCACGGGGGCCTCGGCCTTCTCCTTGGCGCTGCCCGTACTCACGTGTGCTGCTCCGTCTGCTCGGTCTGCTCGCTCGATGCGGTCCTGCATGTGGTCCTGCGTGGGGTCGCCCTCGGCCGGGGCCTCGTGGCGCTCGCCCGCGCTCCCGCGGTCGTCGTGGCGTTCGTGCGCGTGTTCGGTCATGTCGTGCTGCCCCCGTCGTCCTCTTCGATGATCTCTCCTGTGGCCGTGTTCACGGCGGGCGCGGCCGGGGTGGCCGTGGCGAAGGCGGCGGCCACCGATTCCGCCGTCCTGCGCCCTATCCCCGGGACCTCGCAGATCTCATCGATTGTCGCCTGCCGCAGCCTCTTGACGGAGCCGAAGTGCTTGATCAGCGCTTGCTTCCGGGTGTCGCCGAGCCCGGCGACGGCGTCCAGGGGGCTGCTGCGGATCCGCTTGGCGCGCTTGGCCCGCTGGTAGGTGATGGCGAAGCGGTGGGCCTCGTCCCGGATCCTCTGCAGGAGGTAGAGGCCCTCGCTGGAGCGGGGCAGGACCACCGGGTCGTCGTCGTCCGGCAGCCAGACCTCTTCGAGGCGCTTGGCCAGACCGCAGACGGCGATGTCGTCGATGCCCAGCTCGTCCAGCGCCCGCTTCGCCGCGGCCACCTGCGGCCGGCCGCCGTCGACGACGACGAGCTGGGGCGGGTAGGCGAAGCGCTTGGGACGCCCGTCGTCCTCCCGGGGCTCCTCGCGCGCTTCCGGAGCGGGGCCCGGCTCCGCCGGAGTGGGTACGAGGCCTCCCGGAGCAGGGCCCGGCTCCCCCAGGGCGGGGCCCGGACCTCCCGGGGCGGGTACGGGTCCGGAGGGGGCCGGGGTCTCGTCCCACTCGCCCGTCCGCTCCTTCTCCTGCAGGTAGCGCTTGAAGCGGCGGCCGATGACCTCGTGCATCGACCGGACGTCGTCCTGACCCTCGAAGCCCTTGATCTGGAAGCGCCGGTATTCGCTCTTGCGTGCGAGCCCGTCCTCGAACACCACCATGGACGCGACGACGTCGTCGCCCTGCAGGTGCGAGATGTCGAAGCACTCGACGCGCAGCGGGGCGGTGTCCAGACCGAGCGCCTCGGCGATCTCCTCCAGCGCCCGGGAGCGGGTCGTGAGGTCGGAGGCGCGCTTCGTCTTGTGCAGGCCGAGGGCCTGCTGGGCGTTGCGCTGGACCGTGCCCATCAGGTCCTTCTTGTCGCCCCGCTGCGGGATGCGCAGGCTGACCTGGGAGCCGCGGCGGTCCGCGAGCCACTGCGAGACGGCCTCGGGGTCCTCCGGGAGGGCCGGGACCAGCACCTCCTTGGGCACGGAGTCGCCCGACTCCTCGCCGTACAGCTGCTGGAGCGCGTGTTCGACCAGGCCCGCCGTGTCGACCGCCTCGACCTTGTCGGTGACCCAGCCGCGCTGGCCGCGGATCCTTCCGCCGCGGACGTGGAAGATCTGGACGGCGGCTTCGAGCTCGTCCTCGGCGACGGCGATCAGATCGGCGTCGGTCGCGTCGGCGAGGACGACGGCGCTCTTCTCCATGGCCCGTTTCAGTGCCCCGGCGTCGTCGCGCAGACGGGCCGCGCGCTCGTATTCCATGTCCTCGGCCGCCCGCGTCATCTCCTGCTCCAGGCGACGGATGTACGTGCCCGTGCGGCCGGCCATGAAGTCGCAGAAGTCCTCGGCGAGATCCCGGTGTTCGTCGGGCGTGACCCGGCCCACGCACGGGGCGGAGCACTTGCCGATGTAGCCGAGGAGGCAGGGGCGGCCGGTCCTCTCGGCGTTCTTGAACACGCCGGCGGAGCACGTCCGGACGGGGAAGACCCGGAGCATCAGGTCGACCGTCTCGCGGATCGCCCAGGCGTGCCCGTACGGACCGAAGTACCGCACGCCCTTGCGCTTGGCGCCGCGCATGACCTGGACGCGCGGGAACTCCTCGTTGAGCGTGACGGCGAGGTAGGGGTAGCTCTTGTCGTCGCGGTACTTGACGTTGAACCGGGGGTCGAACTCCTTGATCCAGGTGTACTCCAGCTGCAGCGCCTCGACCTCGGTGGAGACGACGGTCCACTCCACGGAGGCCGCCGTGGTGACCATCGTCCGGGTGCGCGGGTGGAGACCCGCGAGGTCCTGGAAGTAGTTGGCCAGGCGCTGGCGCAGGTTCTTGGCCTTCCCGACGTAGATCACCCGGCGGTGCTCGTCGCGGAACTTGTAGACCCCCGGGGAGTCGGGGATCTGACCCGGCTTGGGGCGGTAGCTGGAGGGGTCTGCCATGTCTCACACCCTACTTGCGGGCAGTGACAGAGCGGGATTCGCGACCGTGCGCGGGACCCCCTGCGGACGCCCGGCGGAACGGGGACACCGGCCTCCTCCGGGCGGGGACGTCCGGCACCGGAGGGGGTCGGCCCTCATCGGGCGGGGACGGCCGGCACAGGGGCCGGACAAGGCGGGGACACGCCGCGAGGGGCGGGGCGCCCGGCAAGGCGGGACGGCTCCGCGAGGGGCGGGGGCCGCCTGCGGGCGC
>NZ_JBEXWB010000345.1:0-6668 GCF_040629645.1 Streptomyces sp. NPDC005899
GTGATCGACCGGGCGGTCGGCGACACCGACGACGAGCGGCGCACGGTGACGCTGAGGGGGATCGGCGCGCGCTGGGCCGGGCTGCGAGGGGATCTTGCCCCGGGGGCGCAACTCGTGGACGCCGTCGACCCGTTGGCGGGAGGCCCCCGGGGCCGTGTCCCGGCCCTTGCCAGGGGCGCATGCACATCCGGCGTGCGCTGCCCGTACCCCCTCCCGGTGGCCGTTGTCGTGGCAGCATGTCCCGCAGCGGCGCTCCCGTGTCCTGGTGCGCCGGTTCGTCCACAGCCTGTGGAGGCGGCGATGCGTTGGTTGGTGGGGTGGAGCAGTGTCGCCGCGAGCTTCGGCACCGCCGGCTCGGTCGGCCGGCACGATGAGGAGCGCACCGTCCACCCCGTCGGCTCCCAGCTCCTGTGGGGAGACCCCGATCCGCTCTGGGCCGTGGGCGACTGGCGGCCGGACGAGATCCGTGTCGTCACCGCCACCACGCCCGAGGGCGCGCCGTCCGCCCGCCTCGCCGTCCTCGGCTGCTGCGGAGCCACCGACGAGCAACTGCGGGTGGGGCTGCTCGCCGCACGCGGCGGAGCGCTGCGGCACCTGACGGCCTGGTCGGGCAGTTACACCGCGGTCGTGCAGATCGGCCGCCGCATCACCGTCGCCGCGGACATCGCCGGAGCCCGCCCCGTCTTCCACACCCCCTGGGCCAACGGCACCGCCTACGCCACAGCCGCCCTGCCGCTCGCCGACCTCATCGAGGCGCAGCTGGACATCGGGCACCTCGCCGCGCTGCTCGCCTGCCCCGATACCCCCGAGGCCCTCGGCGACGGCACGCCGTACGAGGGGGTGCGCCGCGTCCCGCCGGGACACGCGCTCATCTTGCGCGAGGGTTCGCGCGAGGTCACCGGTTACGAGGCCGTGGCCTCCCTCGCCGTCGCGGCACCCCAGGTCGACCCGGTGAGCGCGGTCGAGGGCGTGCGGGACGCCCTGGTCGAGGCCGTGCGCGCCAGGCTCACCGCCCCCCGCCACGCCCCGGAGACCCTGCCGGCCGACCCAGGACCCGTCCCCGGGATGGGCCCGGCCGACCGTCGTGCGGCCCGCGGGGCGCCCGTCCCCGGCATCGGGGCGGACCTCTCCGGCGGCAGCGCGTCCGCCACCCTCGCGCTGCTGGCCGCCGGGCTGCCGGGACTGCCCGGCACCGTCCTCGGCCACGGCACGGGGGCCGGCGAGCGGCTGCTCGCCGTCACCTTCAACGACCTGTCCGCGCAGGGCCTGGAGGACGAGATGGAGCGCGCCCGCGTCATCGCGTCCAACCCCCGTCTGCACCACGTGGTCGTCGCGGCGGGCGAGGAGGCACTGCCGTACGCGGCCCTGGAGAACGGCCCGCTCACCGACGAACCCGCTCCCACCCTCGTCGTCGCCGAACGCCACCGCCGCCGGCTGGCCGCGGGGAGCGCGGACCACTTCGTCGGCCACGGCGCCCGTGAGGTGCTCGACGCGCACCCCGCGCGCCTCGCCGACCTCCTCATGGACCGGCGCAGACGCCACATCCTGCGGCCCGTGGCCGCGCTCGCCAGGGCGGAAGGGCCGTCCGCGCACTCCTTGTTCGTCCCGCTCGCCGTCTACCGCGCCGCCCGCAGACTGGCCCGCACGTCCTACCGCTCCGGCCTCGAGACGGCGGCGGCCCTGCTGCCCGACGCCAACCGCCACGCCCCCGACCTCGCCACCCCCGCGGACGCCTCGCTCGCCTCGCTCGCCTGGTCGCGGCCCGGTCCGGCCGCGCGCTGGCTCACCGGGGAGGCGCTCGCGGAAGTATCGGTTCGCCTTCAGGAGGCGGCCTTCCGGCCGGCGTCGGTGCAGCGGCCGGGAGAGGCCCGCGCCCGTGCGGCGCTCGCCCGGCACGCCGCCGGCCAGCGGATCCTGGAGCAGGCGGCGGAGATCCGCAGCCAGCGGCTGCACGCCCCGTTCCTCGACAACCAGGTCGTACGGGCGGCCCGGGCGCTGCCCGAGTCGCTGCGGGTCCAGCCGGGGGCCAGGGCCGCCGTCCTGCGCCGGGTCCTCGCCGGTGCGGGCATCCACGACCTGCCGGCCGGCTGGGGCACCCCGTCCCAGGCCACCTCGACGGCGGCGGGCCGCGTCGGGTTGCGCACCGCCCTCCCGGAGCTGATCGCCCTCTTCGACGCCCCCCTGCTGGCCGACGCGGGCCTGATCGAGGCACGCGTGGTGCGCAAGGCCCTGCGCGCGGCGGCCGAGGGCGAACCCCTCCCGCTGGACGGCCTGGCCGAACTGGCCTCCACCGAGCTGTGGCTCCGCCGGCTGGTCACCCGCCGGGGCACCTGCTGGACCGGTACGGCCGCCCCGCGCCAACGGGCGGTGGCCGGCGGAGTGGTCCCGGCCCGCCGGACACTGCAGCCGTAACTGTCGTCGCGCCGAACGGGTGCGGAGGCCGGTCGCTGACCGGCGAGGCGAGGCGAGTCGGCTCGGCCGTCACCCCCCGTCGCCCCCGTCGCCCCGTGCGGCGGGAGCGCGGGGCGCAGACCCGCGAGCGGCCCCGGGCGCCCCGAAAACCGGCAGACCCGTGGCCTGTCCCGGGACACAATGACCCCGTGCGGTACCTGATCCTGGGCGTCACCGAGGCGCGAGACGAACACGGCGGTGCCCTACCGGTCGGGGGCGCGCGGCTGCGTGCCCTCCTCGCGGCACTCGCGTTGCGCGCCGGCCGTCCCGCGACGGTCGCCGGGCTCATCGACGACGTGTGGGCCGGCGATCCCCCCGTCGACGCCCCCGCCGCACTCCAGGCGCTCGTCGGCCGGCTGCGCCGCGCCCTCGGCAAGGAGGCGGTCACCGGGGTCCCCGGCGGCTACCGGCTCGACGCGGGGCCCGACGACGTCGACCTGTACGTGTTCGAGGGCCTCGCCCGCCAAGGCGCCGCGGAACTGGACGCCGGCGACCCCGACTCAGCGGCCCGCACGCTGCGCGCCGCCCTCGCCCTGTGGCGGGGACCGGCACTGGCCGACCTCCCCGGCCACGCACGCGACCACGGACCACGGACCGAGGCCCACCGGCTGTCGACGACCCGACAGCGCATCGAGGCGGACCTGCGGCGCGGCGCCACGGCGGACCTGGTGCCCGAGCTGAGGGAACTGACCGCCGCCCACCCCTTCCACGAGCCCCTGCACGCCCAACTGGTCCGCGCCTTGCGCGCCGAGGGCAGGCAGGCCGACGCACTCGTCGCCTACGAGGACGCCCGCCGGACGCTCGCCGACGGCCTGGGCGCCGACCCGGGCCCGGAGCTCACCGCCCTGCACGGGGAACTCCTCCGGCCCCCGCCCCGCGCCCCGGAGCATCGCGAGTACCCGGCACCCTCGGTGCCCGCCGGACTCCAGGAGCCCCCCGGCCCCCGGCCCCCGGAAGGGGCCCCGGACACTCCCGAGGGCAACATCCGGCCCCGGCTCACCTCCTTCGTCGGCCGCGCACCCGAACTCCGGGCCATCCGGACCGACCTGGCCCGGGCCCGACTCGTCACCCTCACCGGCCCCGGCGGGTCGGGGAAGACCCGTCTCGCCGAGGAGTCCGCGGGGGCGGACGGCGCGTGGATCGTCGAACTCGCCCCGCTCGACGACCCCTCCGCCGTGCCCGGAGCCGTCCTGTCGGCGCTCGGGCTGCGCGAGACGGCTCTCCTGCGGGACAGCACCCGGGAGGGGATCACCGCGCCCTCCGACCCCACCGAGCGGCTGGTCGAACACCTCTCCCACCGGTCCCGCGACCGCCCGTTCCTCCTGGTGCTCGACAACTGCGAGCACGTCATCGACGCGGCGGCGGCCCTCGCGGAGACCCTGCTCGTCCACTGCCCCCGGCTACGCGTCCTCGCCACCAGCCGCGAGCCGCTCGGCGTGCCCGGCGAAGCCGTACGCCCGGTGGGGCCCCTCTCCCCGGACCACGCACACCGCCTCTTCGCCGAGCGCGCCCGCGGAGTCCGCCCCGACTTCGACCCGGCAGCCGGAGCGGCGGAGAACACGCGCGCCGTCGCCGAGATCTGCCGCCGCCTCGACGGCCTGCCGCTCGCCATCGAGCTGGCCGCCGCCCGGCTCAGGCTCCTCACTCCCCGCCAGATCGCGGACCGCCTCGACGACCGGTTCCGGTTGCTGAGCAGCGGGAGCCGCACCGTCCTGCCCCGCCAGCAGACCCTCCGGGCGGTCGTCGACTGGTCCTGGGACCTGCTGTCCGAGGACGAGCGGACCGTGCTGCGGCAGGTGTCCGTGTTCGCGGGCGGCTGGGACCTGGCGGCCGCCGAGGCGGTGACCGCCGGCGCCGAGTCGGCCTCGATGCTCGGCGCCCTCGTGGACAAGTCACTCGTCGTCGCCACTCCCACCGCGGCCGGCGGCATGCGCTACCGGCTCCTGGAGACCATCCACGAGTACGCCTCCGAGCGGGCCGCCGAGACCCCCGGCCTGCTGGCCGACGCGACCGAGGCTCACACGGCGTACTTCACGGCGCTCGCGGAGGAGGCCGACCCGCTGCTGCGCACCGGCGACCAGCTTCCCTGGGTCCTGCGGCTGGAGACGGACCTCGACAACCTGCGCGCCGCCCTGCACCGCACCGTCGTCACCGACCCCCGCGAACCGGCGGCTCTGCGGCTCGTCCTCGCCCTGGGCTGGTTCTGGTGGCTGCGCAACTACCGCACGGAGGGCCTGACCTGGGCGGACCGCACGGCCGCCCTCGGAGAGGACCCGCAGGACCGGGCCGACCCCCGCTACTGGCCCCGGAAGCACCTCCACATGTGGCGCTTCTTCCTCGCGGCGGAGAACCGGCCGACCGACAACCTCCACGAGGACGAGGAACTCCAGACCCTGGTGCTCCGGGTGACCGAGGCGTTCCGCACCGGTGGCGCCGAGTCCGCGCGCTTCCCCGGCCTGCTGTGGCCGATGACCGCCTACATGCACCGCGAACACGTCCCGGACGTGCACACGGACTTCGACGCGGCCGTACGCAACAGCCGCGAGCACGGAGGCGAGTGGGAGTACGGGATCACGTTGCTGTTCCGCGCCCACATGCTGGTGGACAGCCCGATCGGCATGGCGGGGATCGACGACGACCTGACCGAACTGCGCGCGCTGAGCCGCCGGGTCGGCGACCGCTACCTGCTCGCCCAGGTCGCGAGCGTCACGGCCGAGGCGGGATTGGTGCGGGGGGACAACGAGGGATCGCGGGCGGCCTACCGGGAGGCGCTGCAACTGGCCCGCGAGGTCGGCGCCCAGGCGGAGCTGCCCTTCCTCACCGCACGCCTGGCCGAGCTCTCCTACCGTGACGGTGACCTGGACACCGCCTCGAAGCGGCTGGACGAGGCGGAGGCGGAGGCGGAGCGGCAGCACGTCCTGGACGCGCGCGCCTACGTGCACTTCCTGCGGGCGTCGATCGCGTTCACTGCCGGGGACGTCCCTGAGGCGCGGTGGTTCGTGGACTCCGCACGGAACGCACAGGTGTACGGCTCCCGGCCGCCGCAGTTCGCGGCAGCTGTCGCGGGACTGGCCGCCCGGATCAGCGTTCTCGAACCCACGGGCGGCCCGGAGGCGGGACTCCGCGGGCTGACCGAGGCCCTGCGCCTGGCCGTCACGACCGGCTGCCCGCAGGCCGTCTCCGCCCACCTCGCCGAGGCGGCCGCGGTCACGCTGCCACGGCTGGGCCTGTGCGAGGAGGCGGCCCGCGTCCTCGCCGCCTCCCGGGGCTGGTGGGTGACCGGTCAACGGCCCGCGGTGGAGGAGGCCGACGTGGCGGCGACGCACCGGGAAGTGCGCACGGTACTCGGATCCGAGGCGTACGAGAGGGAGAGTCTCGCGGGCCGCGGCATGACGCCGGAGGACGCCTTGGACCTGCTGAGCCGGCTCACCGAACGGATCGGCTGTCGCTGACCACCGTCCCTCGGCCGACGGCAGCCGGCACCGTCATCCGCCTCGGCGGCAGCCCGATTGCCGACTGCTCAGCGGCAGCGCGCAAGCCGACGCGGCAGCGCGAAAGCCGACTGCTCAGGGGCAGTTGATGACCGACTGCGCCCAGTCGGCCAGGGCCACCCCGCTGAACGGCTCGGCGGGCTCCACGACCAGCCGGATGGTCCGGTGGCCGCCGATGCCCAGGTCCACCGGCACCGCGGCGTCGCCGCCGCGCAGCACCGGGGACTCCCAGAGCCTCACATCGGCGCCGTCCTCACCTCCGCCGAACACGGAGAAGCGCACCGCCCCGAGCCCTCGGGTCATGTCGTCGACACCGACCATCGCCCCGTAGCGGGTGCACGGACGGTTGAGCCGGATGGTGACCGACGAGCGGGCATGGATCGTCACGCCGTGCGCGTACGGCGCGGAGCCGATGGAGAGCTCCGAACGCTGCCAGAACACCCCCCTGCTCCCCGCGAGCAGTATCTCCGGTGCGCCGTGGTCCCCGGCGACCGCGTACGCCAGCTCGCTCACCCGGAAGACCTCCGGCGAAGGGGGCGGGGGAGGCGCCGGTGGCTTCGGCGCGGGGTCCGGCTCGGACGGGGCAGGGGGTGACGGCCGTGGCGGTGGGGCGGGCGCGGCAGAGGGCGTCGGCTCCGGGACCTGCGGCCGGGGGCTGCCGGCCGGGCCGGGCCCGGGGGCGGGAGGCGGCTCGGGCGCCGGGGCGGCGGGAGGCGGGGGAGGCGG
>NZ_JBEXWB010000346.1:0-6626 GCF_040629645.1 Streptomyces sp. NPDC005899
TGCCGACGGCGGCCTGCCGGGCGAGGTCGCGGGCCTCCGCGAGGGACCACCGGACGCCGCCGTGGCGCCCGATGACTGCGGGCTCGTCGCTGACGGCCAGGACGGCGGCGAAGCCGACGCCGAAGCGGCCGACGGCCGACTCGTGGCCCTCGCGCTTGGCGGAGGCCCGGAGCGTGCTCAGGGACTCGACGCCGGTGGCGTCCAGGGGGGCGCCGGTGTTGGCGGCGGCGAGGACGGCCGCGCCGTCGCCCGCCTCGTGCAGGGTGAGCCGGAGCCGGCCGGGGACGCCCGCGCGGGCCGCGGCGTCGGCGGCGTTCTGGGCGAGCTCGACGACCAGGCGGTCGCGGTAGCCGCCGAGGGCGAGGTCCTCCTCGGCGTTGGCGTCCTCACGGAAGCGTGCGGGGCCGGCGCCCCAGGCGTCGAGCACCCCGCGCCGCAGCCGTGCCGTCCCGAACGGATCGGCCCCCTCGGTCGCATTCACACTCACGCTCGTAACTCCGCTCTTCCGGTGACCCGCCAACGCCCAGTGTGCGCCCGAAGGTACCGCGAGCCGAAGCCGGCCCGGCGCCGCCCTCGCGGCCCGCGCCGCGGGGGCGGCGGTGTGCCGCGGCCCGGAGCGTCAGGAGTGGCCGAGGTCGTCGGTGCGGCCGTCCGTCCGGGAGGGGACCGAACCGGAGTCGTCGCCCGGCCGCAGCGAGTAGTCGTCCACCCGCATCGTGTCCAGCGCGTGCGGCGCCCTCTTCGGCGGCTGCGGCATCACCGCGGCCTCGGAGTGCCCCCCGCAGCCGTACGACAGCGAGACCACGTGGCCGTCCGCCGGGGCGAACTCGTTCGCGCACACGCCGAACGCCTGCTTCAGCGAGCCCGCCATGGGCACCAGGAACGCGCACGTCACGCAGGACGCCGGGGCGGCCTGTGCCATCGGCGTCCTGGCGCCGAACGCCTCGTCCCACCGGTCCGCCGCCAGCCGCAGGCCGTAGCGGGAGAGCACCCGCGCGCGGCGGGTGCCGAGCTCGTCCGCGACCGCGGCGATCGAGCCGCGGCTCGTCCCCGGCCGGGTCGTCAGCTCCGCGTCCTCCACGTCCACGAGGGACGCGAGCTCCTGGGACAGGTCGGAGACCGCGGAGTTGGGCAGCGGCTCGTCCTCGCCGGTCCAGCCGGGCTCCAGGCGGGGGTCCTCCGCCTCGGTGGGGAGCAGGTCGCCGGGGCCCATGTCGCCGGGCCGCAGCCGCTCGCTCCACGGCACCCACTCGGGCGCCAGGAGCGCGTCGTCCCCCGGAAGCAGCACCGTTTCGTCAAGGGTGACGTTCTTGGCGCGGGAGGCCCTGGCCACCGTCACCGCCCAGCGCCACCCCCGGTAACCGGGCTCCCTGCTCTCGAAGTAGTGCGTGACGACCCGGTCCCCCTCGGAGACGAGGCCCAGGTGTTCACCGACCACTCCGGGCGCGGCGGCCTCCTCGGCCGCCGCGCGGGCGAGGTCTACCGCCTCGGCGCACAGGCGGTCGGGGGCCGGGGTACGGGCCGTACGGCTTCGCGTCGTCGCAGCACTCACAGGTCTCGCTTCTCTCCATACGCCGTCTCACGAGCGCGCCAGCAGCTCCATCGATGTCCGATTTCAGCCATGACGGTCGTGGGCGGAGCGGACCTGGGGGCCGCGTCGACGTCCACACCCGTTGTGCCTGCCTCGGGCGCGCCTTCTGCCACCCATTCTGCGGGATCGCGGAGAGGCGCGCGGCCAAGAACAACCGCCGGTGGCGCGTGAGTGCACGCTACCCTCTCCGCCGCCCCGCGCCCACCTGCACGTCCCGATCCGGACGGGAACGGCACCGGATCCACGAAATGGGCACGGCCGGGAAGGGGCGCCTCCCGCCGGCCCCCGGCCCCGGGGAAGGGGCTGTGTCCTGTGCGGTTCCGGGCCGGGGAAGGCCCCTGCCCCCGGTGTTTCCGGGGCGCGGTGAGGCGTCTCCCCGGCCTTTCCCGGCCATCCGGTGACGGGGGGCCGACTCACCCGTCGGGGCCCTCCGCCGCCGCGCCCGGGCCTGATCTCGGTTCGTCACGGCGGGGGGTGGGGCACTATGACCACGTGGCTTCCGCCAGGTCGTCCGAGGGGACCGGTCCGCTCCGCAGGGCGGGCCGGGCGACGGGTCATGCCCTGCGCGCCCCGTTCACGGCCGCCGCGCGGGGTATCCGGAAAGCGACGCACGCCCACGGAGCCGGCGAGTCCGGTCTGGGCAAGCTGATCGAACTGCACGCGGTCAACGGCGCCGGCGACGTCATGGTCACCGTCGCGCTCGCCTCGACCGTCTTCTTCTCCGTACCGACGGACGAGGCCCGCGGGCGGGTCGCCCTCTACCTCGCCGTCACGATGGCCCCCTTCACGCTGCTCGCCCCGGTGATCGGCCCGCTCCTGGACCGCCTGCCGCACGGCCGCCGCGCGGCGATGGCCGGCGCGATGTTCGCGCGGGCGGTCCTCGCGCTCATGATGTCGGGCGCGGTGGCCACGGGCGGTCTCGAGCTCTACCCGGCGGCACTGGGCGTACTGGTCTCCTCGAAGGCGTACGGGGTGGTGCGCAGCGCCGTCGTGCCCCGGCTGCTGCCACCCCGTTTCTCGTTGGTCAAGGCCAACTCCCGGGTCACGCTGGCCGGGCTGCTGGCCACCGGGGTGGCGGCTCCGATCGGGGCCGGGCTCCAGACCGTCGGATCACCCTGGCCGCTGTACGGCGCCTGCGTGATCTTCCTCGGCGGCACGGTCCTCGCCTTCACCCTGCCGGGCACGGTGGACTCCGCCAAGGGCGAGCGGAAGGCCCGCCTCGTCCCCCCGCACGAGGTGGTGTCCCCGCACGTCCCCCGGCCGGGCCGCGGCAGGAAGGACGGTGGGGGGAAGGGCAGGAGGAACGGCCGGGAGAGGCCGCCGGGGCTGCGGACCGTCGGGCCGGCCGTCCTGCACGGACTCCAGGCGAACGCCGCCCACCGGGCGCTCTCGGGTTTCCTGATCTTCTTCCTGGCCTTCCTGCTGCGCGAGCACCCGCTCTCCGGGCAGAGCGCCGCCGTCTCGCTCGGCATCGTCGGCGTCGCGGCGGGGGCCGGGAACGCCTTCGGCACGGTGGTGGGGTCCTGGCTCAGAGCCCGCGGTCCCGAGGTGATCGTCGCGACGGTGCTGGGGCTCGCCCTGGGTGTCGCCGTCCTCGCGGCGGTGTTCTTCAGCACCGTGATGGTCGCCGCGCTCGGGGCGGTCGCCGGATTCACCCAGGCACTGTCCAAGCTGTCGCTGGACGCCATGATCCAGCGGGACGTCCCGGAGGAGGTGCGGACCTCTGCGTTCGCCCGCTCCGAGACCCTGCTCCAGATGGCCTGGGTGGTGGGCGGCGCCATCGGCATCGCGCTCCCGCTCAACGGCGTACTGGGCATGTCCGTCGCCGCCGGGATCCTCGCGCTCGGCGCGACCGCCTCCGTACGGGGCCTCCTGGGGGCCGCCCGGCGCGGCTCACCGCACCCCCGCGTGGCGTGAGCGACGACGACCGATAGCCTTCGGCGCATGACCGTTGCGTTCTTCTCCGGTAAGGGCCGTCGAATCGGCGTCGCTCTTGGTGCCGTGTCCGCGGGACTCCTTGTCCTGTCCGCCTGCGACAAGCCGACGCCGCTCGCCACCGTGACGGTCGGCGACACCTCGGTGAGCACCGAGGCCGCCTGCTACAACGACGGCAAGGCCCTCAAGGAGTCCGAGATCCAGGGCTGCCTCAACAAGAAGGCGGAGAAGTCCGTCAAGGTCGCGATGGACGACAAGGTCCGCTTCGGCGTCGACCCGGAGATCGCGGAGCACGGCTGGACCCTGTTCATCAACGGCCAGCAGGCCGAGCAGGAGCCGTACAAGAAGACGTACCGCTCCATTCCGGGCAGCGCCTTCTTCGCCAGCCAGACCGGCGAGACCACGGCGGACAAGACGCAGATCAGCATCGTCGAGGCGCAGGGCCGCAAGCTCACGGGAGTCTGGCACTTCCAGCTCAAGAAGACCTCCTGACCGCCGGGCGCCGATGACCATGACCGCGCGGGTGCTCGTCGTGACCGCCGTCCCGGCCGAACGGGACGCGGTCACGCGCGCGTTCGGGGCTCCGCGGACGCGTGAGGTGCCGGGTGCCGAGGTGCACCGGGCCGGTCCGTTCGACGTCCTCGCGGGTGGGGCGGGTCCCGCCGCCGCGGCGGCCGCGACCGCCTTCGCCCTCGCCGCCGCGCCGGCTTCGGAGCGTTACGCCCTCGTGGTCTCCGCGGGCATCGGGGGCGGCTTCGCCCCCACCGCGCCCGTCGGGGCGCTCGTCGTGGCGAGCGGCATCGTGGCCGCGGATCTGGGCGCCGAGACCCCGGACGGCTTCGTGCCCGTCACCGGTCTCGGCTTCGGCCGGGACACCTTCCTGCCTCCCCCGGCGCTCGTGCGGGACGTGGCGGCGGCCACCGGCGCCGTCCCGGGCGCCGTGCTCACCGTGTCCACCGTGACCGGCAGCGCGGCCCGCACGGCCGCCCTGCTGGCCGCGCACCCCGGTGCCGCCGCCGAGGCCATGGAGGGCTTCGGTGTCGCGGAGGCCGCCGAGCGGCTCGGCGTGCCGGTGATCGAGCTCCGGGCGGTCTCGAACACGGTGGGGCCGCGCGACCGGGCGGCCTGGCGCATCGGGGAAGCCCTGGCCGCGCTCTCCGAAGCCTTCGGGAAGCTCGCACCTGTAGTGGAAAGTTGGACCCGGCATGACCGACACGACGCGAACCGTGACTGACCCCGCCACCGAACCCGCCGCGGCGGCCCCGCCGGAGCTGCGGATCGCCTTCTCGCCCTGCCCGAACGACACGTTCGTCTTCGACGCCTGGGCGCACGGGAGGGTGCCCGGCGCGCCCGTCCTCGACGTCACCTTCGCCGACATCGACCTGACCAACGGCATGGCCGAGCGCGGCGAGTTCGACGTGCTGAAGGTGTCCTACGCCGTCCTGCCGTGGGTGCTGGACGAGTACGCCCTGCTGCCCTGCGGCGGGGCGCTGGGGCGCGGCTGCGGGCCGCTCGTCCTGACGAAGGAGGCGGGCACGGACCTGACGGGGAAGACCGTCGCCGTGCCCAGCGAACGCTCGACCGCCTACCTGCTGTTCCGGCTCTGGGCGGCCGAGGTCGTCCCGGGCGGCGTGGGCGAGATCGTCGTCCTCCCGTTCGACGAGATCATGCCGGCGGTGCGCGACGGGCGGGTGGACGCCGGACTGGTGATCCACGAGGCCCGCTTCACCTACCGGAACTACGGCCTGCACAGCCTCGCCGACATGGGCGAGCACTGGGAGTCGACCACCGGCCTGCCGATCCCGCTCGGGGCGATCATCGCCAAGCGGTCCCTGGGCGAGGAGACGCTGCGCCGGCTGGCCGACGCGGTCCGCACGTCGGTGCGGATGGCCTGGGACGACCCGGAGCGGTCGCGCGCCTACGTCCTGGAACACGCCCAGGAGATGGACCCGGCCGTGGCCGACCAGCACATCGGGCTCTACGTCAACGAGTTCACCGCCGACCTCGGCGAGAACGGCTACGCGGCGATCCGCGGGCTGCTGACGCGGGCGGCGGCCGAAGGCCTCGTGCCGCCCCTGCGCCCGGGCGCGCTGGCGTTCTCCGCCGCCGGCTGACACGGCCCGTCCGCCGGCCGGCCGCGCCCCGCACGGGCACCCACCGCCCCCGGCGAACGGCCGGGGGCGGTGCGCGTCAGACGTCCAGCTGGTCGGCGACCGCCCGCAGCAGGCCCGCGATCTTCGCGCCCGCCGCCTTGTCGGGGTAGCGGCCCCGCTCCAGCATCGGCGTGATGTTCTCCAGCACGGTCGTCAGGTCCTGCACGATCGACGCCAGCTCGTCCGGCTTGCGCCGCTGCGCGGCGGCGACGGACGGGGTGGGATCCAGGATCACCACGGAGAGGGCCTGATCACCGCGCTGGCCCGCGACCACGCCGAACTCGACGCGCTGGCCCGGCTTGAGCGCGTCGACACCGGCCGGGAGCACCGAGGAGTGGACGAAGACGTCGGCGCCGTCGTCGCGCGAAAGAAAGCCGAAGCCTTTTTCCGGATTGAACCATTTGACCTTACCCGTGGGCACGTCTGTCCTCGTCCTCGTACTCGTCGGTGAGCGGCGGAGCCGGGAACGGCTCCGGAAAGCAGTACAGCGGGTCCTGACGACCCGCCGGTCCAAGGCTAGTGGCCCGCGGGCCGGAGACAAGACGTCGCCATGTGGTTCCGCCGAGCTGGGAACTACCCTGGCCGGGTGAGTACTACTCCTTCCGGCGCAGGCGACCGGCTCGTACAGGTCGGCGCGATCGTCTTCATCATCGGCGCGCTCGCCACCCTGGTCACCGTGGCCCCGTTGTTCCTGGGCACCGATCCGTTCCCTCCCGTCGCATACGCGGTGTGCATGCTGATGGGGCTCGGCTTCCTGATCGCCGCGGCGGGGGTGGTGCGCTCGGTCCGGAGGAACGCGCCGGGGCGCGCCGCGACGCGCTAGGGGCCCCTTCGCGCCACGCCTGGGAGGCGGGCGGGACGGGTGGGGCCCGGCGTGACTTTTGGCAGGATCACGTACGTCGGGGGCGCCGCCCCCGGACTCTCGCCACGCGGCCGGAGGCGGCCGT
>NZ_JBEXWB010000347.1:0-6601 GCF_040629645.1 Streptomyces sp. NPDC005899
GGTGCCGCCTCGACGCCGGGCTGCTGGGCGCGCTCCTGGGGTGACGGCACGGCGGCAGGCGCCCCTGGGACGGGGCCCGGCCCCTGCGACGGCCCCGCGAGGCCCCCCGGCGTCTCGCCCCGTGCCGCCGCACGCGCGGCCGCGGGCCCGCCGCCCGGGAGGCCCGCACCGGGCGCGTGGGCCTCCGGCCCCGGCACGTACCCCATGGCGGGGGCGGCCCCGGCGGACGCGAAGGACGCCCCCCGCTCCAGGCGGTCCAGCCGGGCCTGCAGCGACCGCTCGTCGTCGAAGGCCCCGGGGAGCAGCACCCGGGCGCAGATCAGCTCCAGCTGGAGCCGCGGCGAGGTCGCTCCGCGCATCTCCGTGAGTCCCTCGTTGACCAGGTCGGCGGCCCGGCTCAGCTCGGCGGCGCCGAAGACCTCCGCCTGCGCCTGCATCCGCTCGACGACATCGGCCGGGGCGTCGATGAGCCCCTTGTCACCGGCGTCCGGCACGGCGGCCAGGATCACCAGGTCGCGCAGCCGCTCCAGCAGGTCCGCGACGAAGCGCCGGGGGTCGTTGCCGCCCTCGATCACCCGGTCCACGACCTCGAAGGCCGCGGCACCGTCGCCCGCCGCGAAGGCTTCCACCACGGAGTCGAGCAGGGAGCCGTCCGTATAGCCGAGGAGCGACGTGGCCATGGCGTATGTCACACCCTCGTCGGCGGCCGACGCGAGCAACTGGTCCATGACGGACATCGAGTCACGCACGGACCCGGCCCCGGCACGCACGACCAGCGGCAGGACGCCGTCCTCGACGAAGCTGTTCTCCTTGGCGCACACCTCCGCGAGGTACCCCCGGAGCGTCCCCGGCGGCACCAGGCGGAAGGGGTAGTGGTGCGTACGCGACCGGATCGTGCCGATCACCTTCTCGGGCTCCGTGGTCGCGAAGATGAACTTGAGGTGCTCCGGCGGCTCCTCGACCACCTTCAGCAGGGCGTTGAACCCGGCCGGGGTGACCATGTGGGCCTCGTCGATGATGTAGATCTTGTACCGGCTCGACGCCGGGCCGAAGAACGCCTTCTCCCGCAGGTCACGGGCGTCGTCCACACCGCCGTGGGAGGCGGCGTCGATCTCGATGACGTCGATCGAACCGGGTCCGTTGCGCGCGAGGTCCCGGCAGGACTGGCACTCCCCGCACGGCGTCGGCGTCGGGCCCTGCTCGCAGTTCAGGCAGCGGGCCAGGATGCGCGCGCTGGTCGTCTTCCCGCAGCCCCGCGGCCCGCTGAACAGGTACGCGTGGTTGACCCGGTTGTTCCTCAGAGCCTGCTGCAACGGGTCAGTGACATGCTCCTGACCGATGACCTCGGCGAAGGACTCGGGGCGATAGCGGCGGTAGAGCGCAAGGGACGACACACCTACGAGGTTATCGGGGCGCACCGACAACCGGGCCCGCGCTGGATGTGATGCCCGGCGGGCCGCTCACGCCGGACACGCAAGGGCCCCCCACGCACCCGCCAGAGCCAACCTACCCTTGCTGCCTTCCGGCCCTGGGGGAGTTCAGTCAGATAGCGCCACGTGAGGGGCTGACGCCCACCTTAACCGATCCCAGCCCCCCGCCGTCCACCCACCTCCCCGCCCGATCCCGCTCGGGGAGCACCCGGGATCGATCTTCGGGGAACGTGTTCGCGAGCACCCTCCAACGTCTTGTATTGTTTGCGGCGGAGGATTCGCCTAGTGGCCTAGGGCGCACGCTTGGAAAGCGTGTTGGGGGCAACCCCTCACGAGTTCGAATCTCGTATCCTCCGCCATTGCTCTCACCGGGCAATACGTCGAAGGCCCCCGCAGCTTGCTGCGGGGGCCTTCGACGTTGCTGGTCTCAGTTCTGGTCTCATTCACTTCCGACATAAGAGATATTTCGTTCCGCCGACTTGCCGTCACCGGGTCGAGTCACAGGACATCGCCTTCACTCACAAGCGGGTTTCTGCCGACTCAGGACGCAGGCGTCCCCCGCGATCCGCCATTCTGGGTCTGTGCAGGACCGATTCCGGTCGGAGACCACCGGCACTCGTCTTTGTGAGGTGTCCCCATCGGCAAGCCCAGCGGATCAACTCTGGCCACGTGGCTGAGTGATCTGGAAGTCGACCGGCTTGAGCGGGTCCTGGCAGCTCGCCCGGATGCCGTGTCCCCGCCGGAACCACGATCGTTCGGCGAACTCGCGGACCGCCTTCAGCGCCCGGCGTCGGTGGCCCCGGTGCTGCCCGGACTCGCGCTGCCACACCTGCAGGTAGCCGAGGCACTGGCAGCATTGGGACCCGTTCCACGGGCCGCCCTGGCCGATCTGCTGGATGCGTCCGGAACGGAGAGCACTCGCGGGCTGGACGCGGCCTTGGAGGCGCTGGCCGACCGCGCACTCGTCTGGCCGGACGGCGAAGGGCTGCTGCGCATGGCGACGCCGTTGCGGCAGGCGTGGGACTCGCCGCTGGGGCTGGACGCTCCGCTCACCCGGCTACTGGCGAACACGACCTCCGAGGAACTGCGCCGCATGCTGGTGGCCCTGAACATCCCGTCGCCCGGCACCACCAAGAAGCATCGGCTGACCGCCCTGCTGGAACACCACAGCAATCCGGAGCGGGTGGCCGCGGTGATCACTTCGGCGCCTGCGTCCACCCGGAAGCTGCTTGAGCGGCGAGCGTCTCACCAGGGTGAACAGGCTCAATCACCGGCGCGTTTGATCACGTTCAGGGCCCCGTCGGCCGACTCCGAGCCGGGTGCGCGCTGGGCACTGGAGCGGGGACTGCTGGTCCAGGACCGGTACTCCGGGTACGGATCCACACGCATGCCCGCCGAGGTGGCGCTCGCACTGCGCGGAGTCGGCTGGCGCGCCCCCTTCGAGCCCGTCCCGCCCGTCGTGAGGACGGCGTCCGTCACCTCGGCGGAAGTGGACCGGGAGGCGGCGGCAGCCGCCACGGCGTTCGCCGCACATGCCGCGTCGGTTCTGGCGACGTGCTCCGCTGCTCCGCCGGTCCTGCTGAAGTCCGGCGGGGTCGGAGCACGTGAGCTGTCCCGGATCAGCAAGGCGGCGCAGTGCGACGACATCGTCGTACGCCTTGTTCTGGAGACGGCGTACGACGCCGGGCTGCTGGCCCAGGACGGCGACCGGGTCGCGGCAACGGACGGATACGACACCTGGGCGGAACGAGAACCAGCGGAGCAGCTCACCGTGCTTCTCCACACCTGGCGGACGCTGCCGCTGACTCCGGCCTACGCCCGCGACGAGGACGGCAAGGTACTGCCCGCGCTCGCCGGAACACCGCCCTGCGGCGGCTGTATACAGGCCCGAGAGGGGCTTCTCGCCGCCGCAGCGGAGTTCCCGGCGCACCGGGGAGTGCACAGCCCCGCGGAACTGGGGCCGATGGTTGCCTGGCACCGCCCGCTCGCCGAACAACTCCCTCAGGACAACACGCCCTTCGCCACCGCAATCCGGGAAGCGGAACTGCTCGGGGTCGTCGCCCGCGGCTGCCTGTCCCCCATCGGTGCCGCTCTGCGAACCGACGGCGCCGAAGCCGCCGAAACGCTCGCCGCTGCCTGTGAGCGGCTGCTGCCGGCAGCCACCAGGGCAGCCCGTTTCGGCGCGGACCTCACCGCCGTTGTCACCGGCACACCGTCCGCCCGCCTCGCCGCACTGCTGGACACCGTCGCGGACAAGGAAGTCGGTGGCACGGCATCGGTGTGGCGGTTCAGCCCCACAACCGTGCGCCGTGCCCTGGACACGGGCCGCACGGCGGATGCCATCGCGGCCGACCTGGGCGCCGTCGCGGTCGGCGCCCTCCCCCAGCCGCTGTTGTACCTGATCAACGACTCCGCACGCACTCACGGCCGTGTGCGCATCGCCCCCGCTGCCTGTGTGATCCATGGCGAAGAAGCCGCCCTCCTCGCCGAACTCGTCACTCACAGAAAGCTCGCCGCCCTCGGCCTGCGCGTGTTGGCACCGACCGTGCTGGTCAGCCGGACCCCACTCGACAAGACCCTCGCCGCGCTCCGGGCCGCCGGCTACGCCCCCGTCGCCGAGAGGGCCGACGGAACCGTACGCGTCGAGAAAACCCGGCGCCGACGTGCCGCCGCCCCGGTCCCGGTCCCCCTACTCCCAGGCCAGCGGCAGCGGTCCGTGCCGGCGGTGACTCAGATGACTCCGGTGACCGTCGACCTGAGCACGCTGGCCGCCAGGCTGCGGGCCGCCCCGCCGACACTCCCGGCTCCCGACCCGTTCGGCACCGGGGTCCCCTACGGCACGGACACCGAGGAGATCGTCGCCGCGTACGCGAAGAACCTGGCGTACAGCGATGTCCGCCAGCTCGCCCATGCCGTCGACGTCGGCACAGCCATCACGGTCGAGTACGTCGCCGCGTCGGGCAACCGGACCGTACGTATCCTCAGCGAGCTCGTGCTCGACCCGCCCTACTTGTACGCCTGGTGTCACCTGCGCGACGACCAACGGGTCTTCACCCTCTCCCGCATCCACGGCACCATGCCCGGGTAGCCGGGATCCGTGTCGTGGCTCGGTGTTCGGCCGGTCACTGCGGCCATGCCCCGCCACCAAGCACTGCGACGAGCCGCCATTACGATCGCCGACCATGGACTGGGTCGAGCGCACCGCGCAGTTGAGGCAGTGGACCAGGAGCGGGGCGCGGGCTCCGCACAAGCCGTTGCTGTTCCTTTACGCGCTCAGCCGGTTCCAGCAGGACGCCGACGACGAGCTGCGGTACAGCACGGTGGAGCAGGACCTGCGGCGGCTGCTCGCCGAGTACGGTCCTGGGAACCGGACGACGCCCGCCTATCCCTTCCATCATCTGGTGAGTGACGGCGTGTGGGAGGTCCGCACCGAGCGCGGTCCGGGCAGCCCCGGGACCGGGGTCAGGGATCTGCGCGCAACCGGCGCCACTGGACGGCTGACGCCGGAGCTACGGGCGGCGCTGCGGCGGGATCCGCCCCTGCTCGGCCGAATGACACGCGTACTCCTCGATCTGAACTTCCCGCCCTCCCTCCACGGCGAGCTGTGCGAAGCCGTCGGCCTGGAACTGGAGGAGGCCGAGACCCGACCGGTCTCGGCCAAGCGCAGGCAGCGGGACCGGCGCATGCGGGAGATGGTCCTGACGGCATACGAGTACCAGTGCGCCTTCTGCGGGTACGACGGCAGGATCGGCACGGTGCCGGTCGGGCTTGAGGCCGCCCATGTCCGCTGGTGGGCGTTCGACGGACCGGACGACCTCGAAAACGGGCTGTGTCTGTGCTCGCTGCATCACAAGCTGTTCGACAAAGGCGTACTCGGTCTCGGCGAGGGCCGTGGCGAGGCCCACCGCATCCTGGTCTCACAGAGCTTCGTCGGCCGCAGCACCGCCGCCCGCGAGCACGTCATCACGCTCGCCGGCCGTCCGGTCATCGGCCCCCAGTCGGGCGTCCGCCCCATCGCCGCCGCCCATCGCTCCTGGCACACCAGCCAGGTCTTCCAAGGCAGCCCACGTCCCGCCACGACCGCCTGAACGCCGACCTGGCGGTCACGCGAACGCACTGGTACCGGGTGTGATACCAAGAGTATGGTCTCTTGTATGGCCACGAAGAAGGTAACGGTGACGATTCCCGAGGATCTCCTGGACGAGATCCGCGCGGAGGCGGCAGAACGGGGAATGTCGGCGTACGTCACCGAGGCGCTGCGCTTCAAGCGCGACCGGGACCGGCTGCGGGAACTGTCCGACTGGCTGCAGGAAGAGTACGGCCCCCTCACTGAGGAGGAGCGCACAGCAGCGTTCGAGGAACTGGAGGACCTCGACGCCGAACACGAGCGGCGCCGCGCCGCTGGAAAGCACAACGCCGGAGAGGCCGCGTGAAGAAGCGTGCCACTGAGCACAAGCAGCGGCCATTGCGCGTCTTCGTGCTCGACTGCGAAGCCCTGTCCCTGGCTGTGCGAGGCGACCGGAAGATGATCGCCTGGCTCGACCTCGCGGCCCGGGGTGAAGCCGAGGTGGTGACGTCTCCGCTGACGCTGGTCGAGGCGTACGACGGCAGAACCACCGAGCAGCGCTGGGACTGGGTGCTCTCCCGGCTCAAGGTCGCCGACATCGGAAAGGACGAGGCCCGCCAGGCCCGCCGACTCCTGGCCGACGCCAAGCTGCACGGCCACAAGTACGCGAGCGACGCGGTGCTCGCCGTCATCGCGCGACAGCAGAAAGGTCAGGTCACCGTCTTCACCTCGGACGTGGATGACCTGGAGAAGCTGGTCCCGGAGTCGATCATCGTCAAAAAGGTCTGACCCGGCTCTCCGGTCTCAGTCTTGGTCTCATCACCCTCGTCCAGCGCCGTCCATCACCCACCCGACGCCTCGATCCACCGCAGGTCAGAACGCTCCTGATCGCTTCCGAACCCCCAGGCGAACATTTGGAAAGCGTGTTGGGGGCACCCCCTCACGAGTTCGAATCTCGTATCCTCCGCCATTGCTCTCACCGGGCAATACGTCGAAGGGCCCCACCGCTTGGCGGTTTCTAGGAGTCGTCGCAACACGTGGTTGTGTTGATCAGGCCGCGAGCAGTTTAGGCAGGCGCTCGGCTGGGGTTTCCCAGCCGAGCGTT
>NZ_JBEXWB010000348.1:0-6579 GCF_040629645.1 Streptomyces sp. NPDC005899
CCGGCCCCCTCTGTCCCGCCGCGTTCGGCGCCCATCCGCCGGGCCGGCGGGAGTCACCCCGAAACAACCGAGAAAGGCAACGACTGCACCGATGTCCAGCCAGCGTGAGGCGGTCCGGCGCGTGGCCGCGATGACGTTCGACCAGCTGCTCGAAAAGGTCCGGTACGACGGTGCCTACCCGACCCGGGCACGGGCCGAGGAAGCCGCTCGGCTGGTCCTCGGCGGCCTGGGGCGGCAGCTGACCGGCGACGAACGCGTCGACCTGGCCGCCCGCCTTCCCGTGGAGGCGGCCGCCGTCCTCACGGCCGAGATCCCGGACATCGAGCCCCTCACCGGATGGGGCTTCGTCAAGGACCTCGCCACCCGCGCGGGCGCACCGGCCGCCACCACCCGCTGGGACACCGGGGCCGTCCTGACCACGGTCGCCGCCCTGGCCGGCCCGGAGCTGATGACACGCATCCTCGACCGGCTGCCTTCGGGTTACGCACTCCTCTTCGGCCGGGTCGAACTGATACAGGCCGCCTGATCCCACCGGGCGACCGGCCCCCGGGCGGCTGGGCCGCCTCCGTCCCGAGCACGCACATCGGGTTCCGCCCCCGGTCGGATGGCCCGACCGGGGGCGGATCCGCATATCAGCCGCATTCTTCCGCCGCGGGGGGATACCCGGGTCACATGAACCGCGATGACGACAACCGGATCGAGCACCAGGACGATTCTCCCGGGGAGGGCACCCCTCCCGCCGAGGGGCCGAGCCCGGAGGTGCAGGACGCCGCCCCGGACAAACCGACCGATCTGCCGAAGAAGTCGTTCGGCCAGGTCCTGCGCCGTACCTTCCGGGAGTTCCAGGACGACGAGCTGACCGACCGCGCCGCCGCCCTGACCTACTACGGGGTGCTGGCACTCTTCCCCGCCCTCCTCGTGCTCGTCTCGATCCTGGGCATCGTCGGGCACGGCACGACCCAGGCCGTGCTGGACAACATCCAGAAGCTCGCCCCGGGTGCCGCCCGCGACGTCATCACCGATGCCGTCACCCAGCTCCAGGGCAGCAGCAGCACGGGCTCGGTCGTGGCGGTCGTCGGTCTTCTCGGCGCCCTCTGGTCCGCCTCCGGCTACGTCGCCGCGTTCATCCGCTCGTCCAACGCCGTGTACGACCTGCCGGAGGGGCGCCCCGCCTGGCTGGTGCTGCCCCTGCGCCTCGGTATGACGGTGGCGCTGATGGTGATGGCCTGCGCCAGCGCGCTCATCGTCGTCCTCTCGGGCGGTCTCGCCCGGCAGCTCGGCACCGCGCTCGGTGTCGGGGACACGGCGATGACGGTCTGGTCGATCGCGAAGTGGCCCGTACTGCTGGTCCTGGTCACCCTCATGATCGCCCTGCTGTACTGGGCGGCACCGAACGCCAAGGGGCGCGGCTTCCGCTGGGTCAGCCCCGGCAGCCTGATCGCCGTGCTGATCTGGCTCGCCGCCTCGGCCGGCTTCGCCGTCTACGTGGCGAACTTCGGGTCCTACAACAAGACCTACGGCACCCTCGCCGGCGTGATCATCTTCCTGGTGTGGCTGTGGATCACCAACCTCGCCATCCTCCTCGGCCTGGAGTTCGACGCCGAGCTCGCCCGGGAGCGAGCCATCGTCGGAGGTCACCCCGAGGAGTCCGAGCCCTACGTCGAGCCCCGCGACACCCGCAAGTGGACCGAGCAGGACCGTCGGCGGCTCGACTGACACCGCGGGCGCCGCGCGGGCCCAGCCCCGAACGGAGGCGGCCCGCACGGGTGGGGCGGTGAAGTCCGGGTGCGGCCGGCCGGCCGCACCCGGCCCCTGCGGAGAGGACACCCCTGCCACGGGAGCGGCACACCGGTCACAGGACGCCGTCGAACGGTCACACCACCTTCACCGGCCCCCGCGGTGACTTCCGCCCGTCCGGCAACGCGAACGGACAACGCCGGACGGAGGGAATCCGCTGTGGTCTTCGCAGCCCTCGCTCATGCCGCCCCTCCTGCTCGTCCTCGTGGTGCTCCTGGACCACTACGAGGAGCGCCTCCTGCGCTCGCCCGTGACGGCGCCCCCTGCCCGGGAGCGGCACCTGAGTCCGGTGCCGCCACCGGTGGAGGCACCGGCGGGCGGGCCCGGGCTTCCTCTTCTGGACCGCGCCGCGTGAAGCCGGCCGGCACACCCGTATGGCGGAACCGTCCGCACCCGGGCCGCCGCGGTTCCCCCGGGCGCGCCGGGAGGATCCGCGCCCCCGCCGACCGGAGTTCCGTCCGGCACCGGCACGGCCGGTACGTGCCCCGTGGGCGCCCCACCGCCTCTCCACGCAGGCAGCCCCGCCGTCCAGCTCCCGGTGCCACTCGTTCCGCCCGGGCTGCCTCGTGGCCGACCGGGCGGAACACTGGTGGGCAGACGGACACCCGTGACCGCAGGCGTCACCGCCGCAGAGGAGTGAGGACGGGGGGAGAGGAGGGGACATGGCGGACCACACCGAGGGCCGGGGCCCCCGCACCCACGTCGCACCGGCCACGCCGGAACGCGCCGAACCTCGGCGGACGCAGCGCGAACACGGGGGGCACCACCCGGCCGCCGGGGAGACGGCTCCCGACGCGGAGGTGGCCGCCCTGCGGAGCGAGATCGAAGGACTGCGTGTCGCGATCGCCTCGCGTCCCGTGATCGACACCGCTCGGGGCATCGTCATGGCGATGGGTCCGTGTACGGCGCAGCAGGCGTGGCAGACCTTGATCCACGCCTCCCAGAACAGCAACGTCAAGCTGCGCGACATCGCTCACCAGCTCGTCGAGAGTTACCACGGGACGCCGCTCCCCCCGGCCACCCGCGACGCCCTCAGAGCGGCCGTCAAGCACACCCTCGCACCCTGACGGACGTGCGAGGGCTCGGCGCCTCGCGGATGCGGCGCCCGCTGCCGTCGGCGGACCGGGTGCACGTGAGGTGCCTGACGGGCGGGCCCCTCCTCAGCCGTTCACCCCACCCTCTTGCCGCCCAGCGGAGCCGTGTCCTCACCGTCACCCCGTCGTACACCGCGCAGGAAGGCGCTCAGGGCCTCGTCGGCGGTGTGGGCGGGCCGCCAGCCCAGCACGGTCCGCGCCCGGCCGGAGTCGAGCACCGGCAGCCTCAGCACCGCGTCGAACAGGTGCGGGGAAGCCGGTACGGCGTGGGCCCGCCAGGCGGCGGACAGGGCGGTGCGCACCAGGGACCGCGGCACGCGTACCACGCGTCCGCCCAGCAGGTCGGCCAGCCGCCTGGCGTCCGTCACCGAGTCGGCGGCCAGGTTGAAAGGGCCCCGGGCGTCGCTCAGGACGGCGAGCCGGTACGCCTGCGCCGCGTCGTCGGTGTGCAGGACCTGGAAGCGGAGCCCTTCGAGGTCGGGCACGAAGGGCAGGAGGTCCGGACGGAGCAGCGGGCCGGGGAGGTAGCGCCCGCCGAAGATGCGGCGCTGCTCGCTCGCCGCCGTCTCCTTGAACAGGAAGCCGGGCCTCATCCTGACCACCCGGATCTCCGGATGCCGCAGTTCGAAGGTGTCGAGCACGCGCTCCAGGTACGCCTTCTCCCTGCAGTACGCCGCGTCCGGCCAGCCGTGGGTCGGCCATTCCTCGTCGACTCCGGGCTCCGTCTTCGGTCCCGGGGAGTAGGCGCCGACGGACGAGGCGTGCACGAGGGCGGGGACGCCTGCCTCGGCCACCGCGGAGAAGAGCCTGAGGGACCCGAGGACGTTGCTCTGCCAGGTCACCACCGGATCGTGCGTGGGCTGGAAACGCCATGCCAGGTGGACGACCGCGTCCGCGCCCCGCAGCAGACCGGCGAGCGCGCCGGAACCGCCGGGGCGGGAGAGGTCCGCCGTAGCCCACTCCACCCCGTCGATCTCGAGGCGCGGCCGTCTGCGGGCGAGGCCCAGGACGGAGCCGACCGCCGGATCGCCCGCCAGCGCCCGGACGACACTCGTACCCACGTTGCCGGTCGCCCCCGTCACCACGACACGGGCACCGGAGGACGGATTGATGGCCATGTTGCACTCGCTTCCACCGTGAGGTCGCCGCCGGTTCCGGTCGTTGCCGCCCCTGGCCGCCGGAGCCGGTCGGCCACGCGGTGCGGTGAGCCTCGGGTAACCAGCGCGGGGCGCGGAAAACCTCGTGCCGCCGCCTTTCCCCGGAGGAAGGACCGCTCGCCCGCCGGCGCATACCCGCCGCGTTTGCGGGAACCCACGAGGTCGGGCCGTACGCGGCCGGCACCGCATACCGACATACCGACACGTACCTGGAAAGGGGCACGGCGATGGGTGACGACGAAGTGAGCGTGCGGAAGGTACTGGCGATCGTGACGAACTACGGCGTGGAGCAGGACGAGCTGAAGGTGCCCGTCGAACACCTTCGCGGCTGGGGCGCCGTGGTGGACGTGGCGGCGGTCTCTTCCGACGACATCGAGACGCTCGTCGGCGACAAGGATCCCGGGGAGAAGGTGAAGCCGGACCTCACCCTCAGTGAGGCGGACCCGGAGGCCTACGACCTCTTGCTCATCCCGGGAGGCACCCTGAACGCCGACACCCTGCGCGGTCAGGACAGCGTCCTGGAGATCGTCCGGTCGTTCACGGGGTCCGGGCGCCCGATCGCGTCCATCTGCCACGGACCGTGGGCACTGGTCGAGGCCGACGTCGTGAAGGGCAAGAAGCTGACCTCGTACTCGTCGCTGCGCACCGACGTCACCAACGCCGGCGGCCACTGGGTCGACGAGCCCGTCGTCACGGACGGCACGGGTGGCTGGAAGCTGATCACCTCCCGGAATCCGGGTGACCTCGACGACTTCCTGCGCGAGACCGACGCGGCGCTCGAGCGGGCCACCGTGTGAGGAACGACACCTGAGGATGTACGACCCCTGACACGGCGGGAGTTGGGGGGTGCGGAGCGGCGGGGACGGCGTCCCCGCCGCTCCGGCGTTTCCTGCCGGTGAGGGGCGTTTGTGAAGATGGGCGCGCCGCACGGCAGGCGGCCCGAGCACCTGAGCGGGTCCTGCCCGGCACCGAGGCACCCACTGCACCGCTCACACAGCCCGACGTGTGTCTCTCCCCCGCCCTCGTCGGAAACTGCGTGCCGTGCCCTCTCCTTCCCTCCTTTCCGCTGCCCGCTTCCGGGGACCGGCGGCGCCCACCGGCCGTTCCGCCGACAGGAACCCCTGGCGCTGCCTGCGCAGCCCCAGCATGCGCTGGTGGTCGGTGGCCAACCTCGTGTCGAACACCGGTGCCTGGATGCAGCTCACCGTGCAGAACCTCCTGGTCCTCCAGATCACGGGCTCCGCCGCCGCGACCGGGTTGTCACTCGCCGTGCAGGCCGGACCCGGGCTCCTGCTCGGTGTCCTCGGTGGCGCGGCGGTCGACCGGTGGCCCCGCAAGACCACCGCGACGGTCAGCCAGGTGGTGCTCGGGATCGTCGCCTTCGCGACGGCCGCGCTCATGGCCGGTGACCTGCTGAGCATGCCGGTGCTGCTCCTCCTGGCCGCCGTCACGGGCATCGTGAACACGATCGACGGCCCGGCCACCTCGCTCCTCGGCAACGACCTGGTGCCCGCCCGTGACGTGCCGTCGGCCATCGCCCTCGGTTCGGTGGTGCACAGCTCCGGCCGGCTCGCCGGTACGGCGGTGGCCGCGGTCGCCGTCGGGACGCTCGGCACGGCGTCGGCCTACGTGGCGAACGGCCTCTCCTTCGTCTTCGTCGCGGCCGTCATCCCCTTCCTCCGTCCGGTGCGCGGCTCGCACCACGGGGTACGGGCGGCCGGGGGCACTTCCGGCACCCCGCCCGAGGCGCGAACGGCCGACGCGGCGGTTCCCCCGGGCCGGCGGCACGGCAGGCGTGCCCGGCGCGACGACGACGGAGGCGCACGCGCGGGCCTCACGTACTTCCTGCGACGGCCGCGGCTCGTCGCGCTCGCCGGCGTCACGGCGCTGAGCTCGGTGTTCGGCCGGAACTACCAGCTGACCCTGGCCGTGCTGGTCGTCGGCCCGCTCCAGGCCGGCGAGAGCGATTTCGGCACGGTGTCCACGGTCCTGGCCGTGGGCGGGATCGCCGGAGCCGTCGCCGCGGGCCGGCTGCGGAACCCGTCCGTGCGCCTGGTGGCCGTCCTGGCGGCCTGCGGGGGGCTGCTCCAGGCGGCAGCCGGTCTCTCACCCGGGCTGCTGGTGCTGATCCTGCTGGTCGTCCCCATGGCGGTCGTCGAGTCCGTGTCCGACACCGCGGGGGCCACCCTCCTGCAGACCGATCCCGCACCCGAGATGCGGGGCCGGGTACTCGGGGTGTGGCGCAGCGCGAGCACGGTGTGGGGTCTGGTTGGGCCGCCGCTGCTGGGTCTGCTGATGGAGTACGCGGGTGCCCGCGGCGCGCTGGTCTCCGGTGGCCTGCTCATAGCCGGCGCCATCGGCTGCGGCGCCCTGCGCCACAGCCGGTCCGCCCGCCGGCCGCCGGCGCCGGTCCGGGTCACCGCCGTGGTCGCCGTGCCGTCCCCGGAGAGGCTCGTACCGGCCTCGTGAGGCTCGTACCGGCCACGTGGGCGGCGGGGGCGGGGTCGCGAGCGGGTGGGCGGGCCCGGGCC
>NZ_JBEXWB010000349.1:0-6561 GCF_040629645.1 Streptomyces sp. NPDC005899
GGCACCGCACCCGGCCGTCCGGCGGGGCGGGCGACCTCAACGGGTCGGCCTCCACCGGCCGGTCCTGGACGCCGCCACCAGTTCCCCGGCCGTCGCGAACTTGACGCGGGGCCTGCCCTCCTGGCGCCCCCGGGCCAGCTCGGCCCGGTCGATCGCGGCCAGGCCGCGGGCGTCGACCACCTCGGGGTTGCGTCGCCGGACCAGTCGCCGGAAGGCCCTGGCGTCGTGCCGGGGCGCGGGCAGCGCGCCCCGGACGGCGTCGTCCAGGAGGGAGCCGACGGTCTCGGCGGCGCAGGTCCGGTTGGCGCCGATGCCACCGGACGGCCCGCGCTTGATCCATCCCACGACGTACGTGCCCGGCCTGCCCGTCACACGTCCGGCCTCGTGCGGGACGGTTCCCGTCGCCTCGTCGAACGGCAGCCCGGCGACCGGCCTGCCGCGGTAGCCGACGGCCCGCAGCAGCATGCCGGCCGGTATCTCCGGTGCCTCGGCCGTGCCGGTGACGCGGACGGCACGGACGCCGGTCCCGCCCAGGGCCTCCACGGCTTCGGAGTGGAAGCGGAAGACGATCCGCCGGCCCGCCGGGGGTGCGAGCGACCAGTCGACCCTCTCGCGGGCCACCCCCCGCAGGACCGCCGCCTTGTCCCCGTCGCGGGCCGCGTCGATGGCGGCGGCGATCCGCGGGTCGTGGTCGTCGACGACGAGATCCACGCCCGGCAGGTCCGTGAGGGCCAGCAGTTCCGTCCGGGTGCAGGCCGCCTCCTGCGGGCCGCGCCGGCCGAGCAGCACCACTTCGCGCACGCCACTCGCGCCGAGGGCGTCGAGTGCGTGGGCGGCGATGTCGCCGGCGGCCAGGGCCTCGGGGTCCGACACCAGGATGCGGGCCGCGTCCAGGGCCACGTTCCCGTTGCCGACCACGACCACCCGGTCCGTCGACGGATCGACGGCGCCGGGAGGGGTCTCCGGGTGGGCGTTGTACCAGGAGACGAACGTCGTGGCCGAGAGGCTGCCGGCCAGGTCCTCGCCCGGGATCCCGAGACGGCGGCCGGTGGAGGCACCGACGGCGTAGACGACCGCGTCGTGGTGCGCGGCGAGTTCCTCCGGTGTGATGTCGCTCCCCACGTCGAGCCCCAGGTGCATGCGTACGCGCGGATGCGTGTGGAACCTGGCGAACGTGTCGCCCGCCTTCCTGGTCGACAGGTGGTCCGGTGCCACCCCGTAGCGGATGAGCCCGCCGGCGACGGGCAGCCGGTCGATCAGCGTCACCTCCGCGCCGGTGTGCAGCAGCAGGTCCTGGGCCGCGTACATGCCGGCCGGGCCCGTGCCGACCACGGCCACCCGGATCGGCGCGAAGTCGGAGGGCAGACTGCGTGCGAAGGCCGGTGCGCCCCACTCGTGGAAGTTCGGGCCGGCGTCGGCGGACGCGGGCTCGCGGTCCGCGAAGTACGCCGCGTTGATCGGGCCGTACTCCTTCCGCACCCCGGACAGGCTCTCCAGCGGGAAGATCGCGTCCACCGGGCAGGCGTCGGCACAGGCGCCGCAGTCGATGCAGGTCTTCGGGTCGATGTGCAGCATCTCCGTGCTGCCGAAGTCCCGTTCCTCCGGCGTGGGGTGGATGCAGTTGACGGGGCACACCGCGACGCAGGTGGCGTCGCTGCAGCACGTCTGGGTGATGGCGTAGGTCATGTCGTCCGCTCAGATCAGGTGGGCGCGCTTGTAGAAGATCAGAGCCGGCCCTGTGAGGAGGCGGGCGGAGGCCAGGAAGTCCATGAGTCCCGAACAGCTGGAGCGCATCATCGACTTGTGGTGCTCGTTCGCCTCCGCCTCCCTGACGGCACGCTCCGGGTCGAGCCCGGCGTTGGCGTAGACGTCCTTGCTGACCATGCTGGTGACGATGACGTACGAGGCGATCGCGATGACGAGGGCGTGGATCCGGCGGCGCACCGGGCCGGCCGCGTCGAGGTGCCTGCGGGTCTCCGCCCGGGCGAACTTCATGTGCCGTGATTCCTCGACGACGTGGATGTTGTTGATGGTGCGTACGAACGGCACGACCCGCTCGTCGCGCATCCAGTCGCGCTGCATGACGTCGAGCACCTCCTCGGCGACCAGGATGGCCGCGTACGCCGCCTCGCCGAAGGCGACCGTCTTGAAGGCCCGTCCGAGCTCGACGGCGAGCCGGCGCGGCCGGTAGGCGGGTGCGCCGAGTTTCTGCGCCCCGCGGGCGAACATGATCGAGTGCCGGCACTCCTCGGCTATCTCGGTCAGCGCCCACTGGACGTCGGCGCCCGTCGGATCCTTGGTGTAGACGTCCCGGAGCACCATCTGCTGGAGGATCATCTCGAACCAGATGCCCGTGCTGGCCACCGACGCGGCTTCCTGGCGGGTGAGCTCCTTGCGCTGGGCCTCGCTCATCTCCGCCCAGTAGGCCGTGCCGTACAGCGTGCTCCACTCGGGACTGGCTCCGTGGAAGTCCTTGTCCAGCGGGGTCTCCCAGTCGACCTCGGTGGCGGGGTCGTACGCCAGGGCCGCCGCCGACTCGAGCAGGCGGCGGGCCACTTCGTGCTCCTCGGGCCGGTCCTGGGCGTCCGGCCGGACAGTGCTGCTTGCCATGTGGGACTCCTCGGTTCGCGTGGGTGGTTCCTTGGTGTGACGCGTGGGCGGCCGGTCAAGGGGAGACACCGTGGCGTGCGCCGCACGCCCGCCGCGCCACGGGAGGCATCCGGTGCGGTCCCGGGGCGCCGGTCTTCACGGCCGCGGGAGGTGCGTCAACGCACCGCGTGGGCGCGGTTGTCGCCGAAGTCGTGCCGTGCTCGCGTTCTCCTGACCGCCATGACCGACACCTCCGGTGGATCACTGTGGGGCAGCACCCCGCCCCGCTTGTTAGACGCAAGGTATAGCAAGGGCGGCGGCCGGGCCTACCCCCCAGTAGGAAATGGGCGCGCTCCTTCGCGGTTTCTCCGCGAACGCGGGCCGGTGCGGCGTGTCTTGGGGCTCCCTCCGCGGGCGGAGGGATGCCCCCTCCTCGTGTGCCGGTGCGGCCCGGCAGGGTGGTGTTCGGGTGACCGAACATTGTTCGCCATTCCCGTCCGGGTCATTGACGCACGGTTCCACCCCGCCTACGGTCCCGTCCGAAGTGCCGATCGATAGTCGGTATACCGAACGCCTGTGTCGGAACATCCGTGCCTCCGCCTGCCCGCCCGCACCCAAGGAGCCCCGCACGAGCCCCGCACCTCCGGGCCCGCACACCTCCGCCCCGCACCGCGTACGCCCGTGGTCCGGACCGCGCCACCCGTCCCCTCCTCAGAGACGAGCCGCCATGCACCCACCTCACCTCAGCCGGCGCCGAGCCCTCGCGGGCGGGGCCGGCGCCCTGGCCGCCACCGGAGTCCTCGGTGCCCTCTCCGGCTGCGCCGCGCCCGCCACGGCCGTCGGGGCCGGGCAGACCCGGCTGCGGTACTGGCACCTGTTCGGTGGCGGCGACGGCGTCACCATGCAGGCGATGCTGGCCCGCTTCCGCGCCGAGCACCCGGCCGTGGCGCTGGAGGCCGCGACCCTGCAGTGGGGAGCCCCCTACTACACGAAACTCGGTATGGCGGGCGCCGGCGGCCGGGCACCCGAGCTGGCGGTCCTGCACCTGGCCCGGCTGGCCGGCTTCGCCCCCGGCAGGCTCATCGACCCCTTCGACCTCGGGCTGCTGGCCGAACACGGGGTGCACGCCGAGGACTTCCCTCCGGGCATCTGGCGCCGTGGCCAGGTGGGCGGCAAGCAGTACGCCGTGCCCCTCGACACCCATCCCTTCGTCCTCTACTACCAGAGCGAATTGTGCGAGAAGGCCGGGCTCATGTCGGGCGGCCGGCTCAGACCGGTGGTGGGTGCCGCCGGGTTCACCGACGCCCTGCGCGCCGCCAGGAAGGTGACCGGGCAGCCGCCACTGGTGACCGAGACGCTCGGCCCCGACTGCATCACCCCCTGGCGGCTCTTCTCCACCTTCTACGCGCAGACGGGAGGCTCTGTCCTCTCCGCGGACGGCAAGCGCCTCGCACTCGACGACGCCAAGGCGCTGCGGGTGCTGGAGTACCTGGCCTCCCTGGTCGAGGAAGGGCTGATGGTGCGCCGAGTCGACTACGCGGCGTCCGTCGGTGTCTTCAACGGCGGCAGGACCGCCTTCCACCTCAACGGCGAATGGGAGATCACCACCTTCCGGAACGCGGGCATCCCCTTCTCCATGACCCGTGTGCCCGCGCTGTTCGGCAGCGCCGCCACCCAGGCCGACTGCCACACGTTCGTCCTGCCGCACCAGAAGGACCGCGGCGGAGCGCCGAACGAGGCCGCGCACGCCCTCGTCGCCTGGATGCTGCGCCACTCCTCCGCCTGGGCCGAGGGCGGCCACGTACCGGCCTACCTGCCGGTACTCCAGGACCCCGCCTACCTCGCCCTGAAGCCCCAGTCCGAGTACCGCGACGTCATCGACGACGTCGCACTCGACGAGCCCGCCTGGTTCACCGGCTCCGCCTCACGCATGTGGATCGAGCTCGGGGCCGTGTTCTCCGGCGTCCTCACGGGGTCCCGCACCCCGCGGGGCGCGCTGACCGAGGCCAGGGCCCGCCTGCGCACGCTTCTCGACACCCGCAACCCGCTTCCGGGAGCCGCGACATGACCTCCACCACCGCGGCGCCGTCCTCCCTGGCCCACCGGCCCGGCGGAGCGCCCGGCCCCCGCCCCCGCTCCGTGCGCAGGAAGTGGAGCGAACACGGGCTGGTGTTCGTCGCCCCCTTCCTCCTCGTGTACGCCGTGTTCCTGGTCTGGCCGCTGATCTCCGGCCTCGGCATGAGCCTGACCAGCCAGGACATCACCGGCAGCGGAGGGGAGTTCGTCGGCCTCGGCAACTACGCCGAGGCGATGGGCGACCCGGACGTGTGGTCGTCACTGTGGAACACCGTCTGGTTCACCGTCCTGTCGACCGTCCCGCTCGTCCTCGTCGGCCTGGGTCTCGCGCTGCTGGCCCACCAGCTGAGCGTCGTCCAGTGGCTGTGGCGGCTCAGCTGGTTCGCCCCCTTCCTGCTGCCGTCCGGTGTCGTCTGCCTGCTCTTCGCACAGATGGTCTTCCCCTCCGGTTTCGGCCTCGCCGACCAGATGCTCGCCTCCGTCGGTATCGAGCCGGGCATCGGATGGCTGAGCGACGAGCGGTACGCCATGCTCTCCGTCGTCGCCACCACCGTCTGGTGGACGGTCGGCTTCAACTTCCTGCTGTACCTCGCCGCCCTCCAGGCCATCCCGCACCACCTGTACGAGGCCGCCGAGCTGGACGGGGCGGGCGCCGGACGCCGCCTGCGCCACATCACCCTGCCGATGCTCCGCCGCACCACCGGACTGGTGATCGTCCTCCAGGTGCTGGCCTCGCTGAAGATCTTCGACCAGGTCTACATCATGACCGGCGGCGGCCCGGACGACTCGACCCGGCCCATCCTCCAGTACGTCTACCAGCAGGGCTTCACGGGCTACCGCATCGGCTACGCCTCCGCCGTCTCGTACATCTTCTTCGCCCTGATCCTGACCGTCTCCCTGGTGCAGCCGCTGCTGTCCCGGCGCCGAGCTGAGGAGGCCGCGAAGTGAGCGGATCCGCCACCACCACGCCCCGCCGCGGGCGCTCCGCCGGCACGGAAGGGCGGCGCCGCCGCTGGACGCCCGGCAGGATCGTCCTGCTGGTCATCGCCCTGGTCCTCACGGCCGCCTGGCTCGTGCCCCTGCTGTGGGCCGTCGCCACCTCCCTGAAACCCGAGGGGGAGACGACGAGGACGCCTCTGGCGTGGATCGGCTCACGCGTCACGTTCGACGCCTACGCCAAGGTCTGGGAGTCGGGCGACCTGACGCGCTGGCTCATGAACTCGGCGTACATCTCCCTCATGACGACCGCGCTGACCGTCGTGACGTGCGCCATGGCGGCGTACGGGTTCACCCGCACGGACTTCCGCGGCCGCAAGCCGCTGTACGCACTGGTGCTCGCCGGCATCATGGTGCCCCCGCAGGTACTCATCGCGCCGCTGTTCCACGAGATGGTCCAGCTGGGCCTCGTGGACACCTACTGGGGCGTGATCCTGCCCCAGGTGGCCGTACCCGCCATGGTGTTCATCCTCGTGAAGTTCTTCCAGGGCGTGCCGCGGGAGCTGGAGGAAGCGGCCTTCGTGGACGGCGCCGGGCGCTGGCGCGTCTTCTGGACGATCGTGATCCCGCTCTCCAGGCCCGTGCTGGCGGCCGTGGCGATCTTCACCTTCATCTCCACCTGGAACAACTTCCTCTGGCCCTTCCTGGTGACCACCGACCCGAACGGCATGACCCTCCCCGTCGGGCTGGTCAGCGTCCAGTCGTCCTTCGGTGTGCGCTACGCGCAGATCATGGCCTCCCTGGTGATCGCGGGGCTGCCCCTCCTGGCCGTCTTCGCGCTGTTCCAGCGCCAAATCGTCCGCGGCATCGCCCACACCGGACTCGCCGGGCCGACCCCCCTGCCCGTCCTGATCTCCACGGACCAGGAGCACGGCATCGTGTGCCGCGTGGGCGAACCGG
>NZ_JBEXWB010000350.1:0-6532 GCF_040629645.1 Streptomyces sp. NPDC005899
CGGTTCCTGGTTCGTCCGCCGAACCGGAACCGGCCGCGGGCCTTCCGCCGCCGCCGTTTCTTCTTTATAGTCATAGTGACCATAAAGAAGGAGGCGGCGTGACGCTCGCGGACATCCTCGATCCCCTGCAACAGCCCCTGGTGACGGTCCTGGACACCCCGGTCAGCTGGACCGAGGTGCTCGGCTTCGGCAGCGGGGCGCTCTGCGTCTGGCTCGTGGCCCGCCAGCACCTCGCCAACTGGCCGATCGGCATCGCCAACAACCTGTTCTTCATCCTGCTGTTCGCCCAGTCCGGTCTGTACGCCGACGCCGGACTCCAATGCGTCTTCATCACCCTCGCCGCGTACGGCTGGTGGACCTGGACCCACGGGGGTGGACCAGGTGCGCCCGTCCTGCCGGTGCGCACGACCACGCGCACCGAATGGGCCTGGCTGCTGGTGGCGGGGGTGGTGGGGACAGCCGCCCTCACGGCGCTGCTGTCCCGGGCCACGGACTCGACCGTGCCCTTCTGGGACGCGCTGACGACCTCGCTGTCCCTGACGGCGACGTACGGGCAGTGCCGCAAGCTCGTCGAGTCGTGGTGGCTGTGGATCGCCGCCGACGTGGTGTACGTCCCGCTGTACGCGTACAAGGAGCTCTACCTGACCTCCCTGCTGTACGCCGGCTTCCTGACGCTCTGCCTCATCGGGCTGCGCGCGTGGAGCCGGGACGCCGCCCCGGTCCGTACCGCGGCCGAGCGGATGCCGGCGTGAGGCGCCACGGGCACGGCCTGGTCCTCGGCAAGTTCTACCCGCCGCACGCCGGCCACCACCACCTCGTCCGCACCGCCCAGGACCGCTGCGAGCGGCTCACCGTCCTGGTCTGCGCCGCGTCCGTCGAATCCGTCCCGCTGGCCGACCGGGTCGCCTGGATGCGGGAGGTGCACCCCGGGGTCCGGGTGGTGGGAGCCGTCGACGACACCCCCATGGACGTCACCGACCCCGCGGTCTGGGACGCGCACATGGCCGTGTTCACCGCCGCCGTGCCCGAACGCGTCGACGCCGTCTTCACCTCGGAGGCGTACGGGGACGAACTGGCCCGCCGCTTCGGGGCGGAATCCGTCCTCGTCGACCCGGCGCGCAGCGCCTTCCCCGTCTCCGGGACCGCCGTCCGGGCCGATCCGGCCGCCTGCTGGGACTTCCTGGAACCGCCCGTCCGGGCCGCGCTGACCCGCCGGGTCGTCGTCCTCGGTGCCGAGTCCACCGGCACCACGACCCTGGCGCGGTCCCTGGCCGACCACCTCCGCCGCCGAGGCGGCGTCTGGGCGCACACCCGGTACGTCGCCGAGTACGGACGGGAGTTCAGCGAGGCGAAGCTCGCCGCCCTGCGGGACGAGTGGCCCGGCGCCCAGTGGGAGGACGTCACCCTCACCACCGACGACTTCCCCCTCATCGCCGAGACCCAGAACGCCCGGGAGGAGGCGGCGGCGCGGGTCGGATCCCCGGTGCTCGTCTGCGACACCGACTCCTTCGCCACCACCGTCTGGCACGAGCGGTACATCGGCGGCCGCAACCCCCTCGTCGAGGAGACCGCCGACCGCGTCACCCACCACCTCTGGCTGCTCACCGACCACGAGGGCGTCGCCTTCGAGGACGACGGACTGCGCGACGGCGAGGAACTGCGCCCCTGGATGACGGACCGCTTCCGCGACGAACTCACCCGCACCGGCCGCACCTTCGTCGAACTGACCGGGCCGCACCACGCCCGGCTGGCCGCCGCGGTCACCGCCGTGGACGAACTCCTCGCCACCTCCTGGAACTTCGCCGCACCCCTCCCGGAACGCCGATGAGCGGCGCCCCCGAGGGGTACGACCCCGGGGCCTTCACCCCCTTCGCCGTCGCCGTCGACCTCGCCGTCTTCACCGTCCGCGAGGGACGGCTCCACGTGCTGCTCGTCGAACGCGGCCAGGAGCCCTTCAAGGGGCACTGGGCCCTGCCCGGCGGATTCGTGCTGCCCCGCGAGTCCGCCGAGGAGGCGGCCCGCCGCGAACTCGCCGAGGAGACCGGCCTCACGCAGGCGTCCGTGTGCGCCTTCCACCTCGAGCAGCTGCGCACCTACACCGATCCGGACCGCGACCCCAGGATGCGGGTCGTCTCCGTCGCGTACGCCGCCCTCGTCCCCGACCTGCCCGAGCCGCGCGGCGGCGGGGACGCGGCACACGCGCGGTGGTGGGACACCGGCCGCACCGGCCCGCTGGCCTTCGACCACGACCGCATCCTGGCCGACGCCCACGACCGCATCGGCGCCAGGCTGGAGTACTCGTGCCTGGCCACCGCCTTCTGCCCCGAGGAGTTCACCCTCGGGGAGCTCCAGCAGGTCTACGAGACCGTCTGGGGCGTCACGCTCGACCGGCCCAACTTCAGGCGCAAGGTCCTCACCACGCCCGGCTTCGTCCAGGCCGTGGATGGACCGCCGCGCCGCACCGGCGGACGCGGGAAACCGGCCGCCCTGTACCGGGCGGGTGCGGCCACCGCCCTGCACCCGCCACTGCTGCGCCCGGAAGGACGCCCGGAAGGACGGACCACATGATCCCCACACGGACCCTCACCAAGCAGGCGGCCACCGGCGCCCTCGTCGGGCTCGCGCTCGGCGACGCCCTGGGCCACCCGACCGAGTTCGACGACGTGCCGTCCATCCTCGCCACGCACGGTCCCTGGCGGCGGACGGCGCTCCCGGAGCCCGCGACCGTCACCGACGACACCCAGATGACGCTCGCCCTGGGACGCGGCATACGCACGGCCATGGACAGCGGACTGCTCACCCCGGCGCGGCTGGTGGAACCCCTCCGTGCGGAATTCGTCGCCTGGTACCACTCCCCGGACAACGACCGCGCCCCCGGCCGCACCTGCCTGACGGCCTGCCGCCTGCTCGACGGCGACCGGCCCTGGCAGGAGGCCAGCAGGACGGACTCCAAGGGCTGCGGCGCCGACATGCGGGTGGCCCCGGTCGGGTTGGTTCCCGGGCTCAGCGAGGAGCAGCGGTCCGGCGCGGCCCAGCTCCAGGCCGCCCTCACCCACGGCCACCCCACCGCCTTGGCCGCCTCCGACCTGACGGCCCGCGCCGTGTACCTGCTGGCGCAGGGCGCCGAACCCATGGGCCTGGTGGGCCGGCTGCGCAGCTACGCCTACGAGAACAGCGGCCGCTACCCGCACCGCTGGCTCGGCGACCTGTGGCGGTATGCGGGTGACGCCTCGCCCGAGGCGTACGTCCGGCGCGGCTGGGACGAGTGCCTGACCGCCCTCGCCAGGGTCCAGGACGCCCTGCGCGACCCGTCCCCGGAGACCGACCCGTGCGAGGCCACCGGTGACGGCTGGGTCGCCGAGGAGGCCCTCGCCACGGCCCTGCACTGCTTCCTGCTCTTCCCCGAGGAACCGGTCACCGCGCTGCGCAGGGCCGCCTGCACGCGGGGCGACTCCGACTCGCTGGCCTGCCTCACCGGGGCGCTGGCCGGTGCGCACCTGGGGGCGGGCGCCTGGCCCAAGGAGTGGTCGGAGCGCATCGAGTACCGCAGCGACCTGCTGTCCCTGGGCGCGCTCTGGGACGTGTGAGACCCCCGGCCCGGCCGTCCGCGCCCGCGAGGCGCGAGCGCCGGGAACCGGTTCTGGACGCGAGGAGTTGACCCGGCATGGCTGTCATCCACAGAACGACAATGGACCCCGGCAAGTTGCAGCTCATCGCCGCCTGGCTGCCCACCCGGCCCTGGTACACCGGCACCGGCGAGCCGGAACTCGACCGCACCGGCGGCTTCCGGCTCGACGATCCGCAGGGTGAGGTGGGCATCGAGTTCATGGTGGCCACGGACACGTCGGGACAGCGGCCCGTCACCTACCTCGTACCGCTCACCTACCGCGGCGCGCCCCTGGCGGGGGCCGACGACGCGCTCCTCGGCACGAGCGAGCACGGGGTGCTCGGGCGGCGCTGGGTGTACGACGGGGTCCACGACCCCGTGCTGGTCGCCGGGCTGCTCGCCCTGGTGCGGGGCAGCGCCGAGCCCCAGGCGCAGAGCGAGTCGGACACGCCCGACCCGACCGTCACCGTCGTCGCCGCGGACGGCGGGCCGGACGCGGTCACGTCCGCCACCGTCCGGGAGGGGAAGGACCGCACCCGCATCGTGCTGAACGAGGGGGCGGACGCCGCCACCCTCGTGGTGTCGCGTGTGCTGGAGGCCGAGGAGCCGGCGGCCGCAGTCCGCGGGCACGTCAGCGCCCCGTGGCGGCTGCCGGACGGCGGCGAGGCGCGCGGCCGGATTCTCGTACTGGCCGACGGTGTTGCGCAGCCGTAGGCATCGGCCCACCGAAGCTCTCCGGGTCCGGATCAGGAAGGCCTCCACGCGCTCCCGGTCCGGCTCCGGGGGCAGCGGCGAGCGGGCGAGCGCCGCGCCGTTCTCCCCGGCGAGACGGTTCATCCGGCGCTCCACCTCGGGCCACGGGACCTCGCCCCGCCTCACCGCGAGCAGCTCCTCGCGGGCGTCGCCCACCTCGACCCGGAGCTCGCCCGTGCGCAGCAGGTCCCGGCCGGTGGCGTCGATCCGCTCCACGACGGGGGAGTGGAGGCACTCCGGCACGTTCGGGTTCGCGCGCAGGGCCAGTTCGCAGAAGCGCTCCAGCTCCCAGGAGAACTGCTCGTCCGCGGGGCCCTCGATGTGGGCCGGCGGCTCGGTGAAGCCCCAGAACATCGGGACCGGCGCGGCGAAGACCCCGCGCCGGTCCGTGTCGCCGCCCTCGGTGGCCAGCCCGAAGGCCCGGGAGCCCGTCACCCGGGAGTAGACGGTGTGATCGCCGCGTACGAGGGCCCCGGCTTCGGCGGTGACCATGCGCGCGAGGGTACGCGGAGCCGCCGGGGCGGGCACCGCCGCCCGCCCCGGACCCACCCGGCGGGATCCGGGGGCGCCCCGCCGCCCACGCCGCCGTGCCGTCTCACGGACAGAGCACGGTGACCGCCCGCCCCGGCGCACCTCTAGGCTGGCGGAGCACGCAGAACGAGGAGCAAGGGGTACGACGTGGCGGTACGAGCGGTCCGTGGAGCCGTCCAGCTGGAGCGGGACGAAGCCGGTCACATGGACGAGCGGGTGGGGGCCCTGCTCACCGCGATCCTGGAGCGCAACGGGTTCACCGCCGACGACCTCATCAGCGTGTGGTTCACGGCCACGCCCGATCTGCACAGCGACTTCCCGGCCGCCGCGGCCCGGGGTCTGGGCATCGTCGACGTACCCCTGATCTGTGCCCAGGAGCTGGACATCACCGGCGCCATGCCGCGGGTGGTCCGCATCCTCGCCCACGTCGAGACGTATCTCGCCAAGGCCGAGATCAGCCACGTCTACCTCGGCGCCACCGGCGCCCTCCGCAAGGACATCGCCCAGTGAGAACAGCTCTGGTCATCGGGACGGGCCTGGTCGGCACCTCCGCCGCCCTCGCACTCGCCGGGCGGGGCATCAGGGTCCACCTCGTCGACCGCGACCCGGCCTCGGCGCAGACGGCGGCCGCGCTCGGCGCCGGCACGGACGAGGCACCCGAAGGGCCCGTCGACCTCGCGATCATCGCGGTGCCGCCGGCCCACACCGCCTCGGTGCTGGCCGGGGCGATGCGGGACGGCGTCGCCCGCGCCTACCTCGACGTCGCCAGCGTCAAGGGAGGCCCGCGGCGCGAGCTGGAGGCCCTGGGCCTCGACCTCACGCCGTACATCGGGACGCACCCCATGGCCGGGAAGGAGCGCTCCGGCCCCCTCGCGGCCACCGGGGACCTCTTCGAGGGCCGCCCCTGGGTGCTCACCCCGACCGGGGCCACCGACACCGAGGTGCTCAACCTCGCCCTGGAGCTGGTCGCCCTGTGCCGGGCCGTCCCGGTCGTCATGGACGCCGACGCCCACGACCGCGCCGTCGCCCTGGTCTCCCACACCCCGCAGCTGATCTCCTCCATGGTCGCCGCCAGGCTGGAGGAGGCCGACGAGACGGCTGTGCGCCTGTGCGGCCAGGGGATCAGGGACGTCACCCGGATCGCCGCCTCCGACCCCCGGATGTGGGTGGAGATCCTCTCCGCCAACCCCGGACCCGTCGCCGACGTGCTGGCCGGGGTCGCCACCGACCTGGAAGAGACGGTCAGGGCCCTGCGCGCCCTCCAGTCGGCCGACGAGGACGAGCGCCGTTCCGGCACCAGGGGCGTCGAGGACGTCCTGCGCCGCGGCAACGCCGGCCGGGTCCGGGTGCCCGGCAAGCACGGGTCCGCCCCGGCCTCGTACGAGATCGTGGCCGTCCTCATCAGCGACCGCCCCGGTGAGCTGGCCCGCATCTTCGCCGACGCCGGACTGGCCGGGGTGAACATCGAGGACGTCCGCATCGAGCACGCCGCCGGTCAGCAGGCCGGCCTGGTGCAGCTGATGGTCGAGCCGAGCGCGGCCCCGGTGCTGGGCACGGCACTGGAGGAGCGCGGCTGGTCCCTGCGGGCCTAGGGACGGGGCCGTCCTCCGCACACCCCCGTCGTGCGCGGACCCGCCCACC